>NZ_JBHXME010000059.1:0-56775 GCF_042721125.1 Streptomyces sp. NPDC058469 | reverse complement strand
GTCCTGCCGCCCCGGCCGGGCATGCGGCCTTCGGCCGGTCCCGTCCGGTCGGCAACCGCCCGACACCCCACACGCCCCGACCCAGCAGAGAAGCCCCCCACGCAGTCAGCGCGAGGGGCTTCTGTCGTCTGTCCGGTCGGTCACCCAGGAAGGCGAGCCCCACGAGAGCGAGGCCCGCACCCGCCCGCCACGGGCCCCAACTCCGCCCGCCGACAGACTGGTTGACCCAGGATGCCAACGCCGCTCAGCGTGGCACCCAAGACCGTGACGAGAGTGGTTGCGGGCGGTGGTACCAGGGGTGCTACAGCACACCCCTGGACCCCGCCCACGCGTGACAACCTCAATCGCAGATGCGGTTTCGTCCTGGCACAGATCCGTGTGCGATTGAGGTCATCACGCACGTTGAGCAGCCACGTTCCGCCGCGCTCGGGTACTCAACAGACCACTAGCCATGAGCCGGCCCAGCCTGCCCAAGCAGCAGTCCCCACTACTTGGTGCAGTTCTCCGCGTGCTGCCGAACGGCGAACATCGCAGGACCCGCACCCGTGATTTTGATCGGCCGCCCGCACCCCTGACACACGATGAACTCTCCGTGCCGATCCGTCCGCATGCTCACACGAGAACCCTTCGCAGTCCTCCACTCGTCCCGCGCCATCCCCGCTCCCCTTCCCTCTCGTCGACAGACACGTGTCATCACGCCCCACGCAGCGCCCGAGCTATCAAGCGGGCATCCTCCGGCCGCAGCCACACCACCGGCTCACCGTGCGCCCCCGCGTGAGGCACCGCACGCGCCAGCCGGGCATCAACGCCCAACTCTTCCAACGCCGTGTTCACTTCCTGCGCCGCCTCGTCTGCCACCCGCCAACCTGACACGTAGTCAACTCCCGGCACGAACACGGCTTCTTCGGGGCCTCCGTAATCTTCCCCCGGAGCGTTCACCATCGCACACACCCTTTCCGGTCCCCCAGCGCCGCCATCATCACCCACCAGGGGGCCGCAACGCTTGAAATTCGAACACATGCCCGTCAAGGTCAAATAGGCCAGCAGCCTATGCCCGTGCACACGGCGAGCGCTCAGCTACCCACAGTCAGGGTAAGAAACTCCTGAAAGAAGCACACCCCCCGCACTCTGTCATCACGTGACAGACACGCATCACTCAGTGACCACACAGGAACAGCCCCCTCCCGCCAAGGCGGAGAGGGAGCCGCTGACCTAGATCAACCTTCCTGACTCGTCATTCAGTAGAGGTACTCCTCAGTGACCCAGCCGACATAACCGCCCGGCAGGCCGCCCGCCGAATCCCGCTGCAACATCACCTCGTCCCAGCGCTGACCGGTCCAGTCGTAGCGAGTGGCGATCACCTGCACCGGCTCCCCCTCGTAGACCAGGCCGAGGATCGCCCGATCCGTTCCCGGACCCGTGCGCACCCGAAGCCCGTCTACCGTGACCGACTTGAACACCGTCGCATCGGTCGAGGAGACCGAGCCGCCCCGATCACTCTGACCCGACGAAGCCCACGGGTCCGGCGCGATCATCGCCGACGCCGCCGAGACGCCCACCAGGCCGACACCGGCCACCAGCGCACCCGACACGACCAGCGACCGCAGAACCTTACGCCCCATGATCAAAACCCCTTCAATTCGGAAGAGGACGAGCAGCCGCCGACACGCTGCCAGCTAGCCACTCATCCGGATGAGTGGCTAGCATCCGATAACCCGACCAGCGCGGTCAACCACTTATCCGGATGAGTGAATCGATCGACGAAGTACGCCGACAGGTACATGACGGACCGTCAGGTCACGCGCTGACCGACAGAGAGCGTTCGTACACCCTCTGAGCTACTCGGTTCCGTAGGTGAGGCTTGAGGAGCGCTTGCAGGTTCCGAACCTTTTCGTCAGCGCTTCCCGACTGGACCAACGGGTAATCGTCCAAGACTGTGTCGAAGGTCGTACATGCCTCTTCAAGGTGCCCAAGCTCCAACTGTCGCTCAGCCAAGAGAGCGTTGTAGCGGACGTTGACCCGCCGATAGTGGCTGTTCCGCAGGTGGTTCGACTCCTTCAGCGACTCCACAGCCCCCCGCTTGTCGCCTAGGGCATAGCGCACTTGGGAGACGTGATAGGCCAAGGAGGACGGAGCGTAGCTCCCGAAGGCCTTCGCTCGGGACTCTGCCCGATCCATAGCAACCTCGGCTTCTTTGATGAAGCTCAGGGCGTTGTATCGGTCGCCAGTCGCCGCATACGAATGAGCTTGTTGCCCGGCCAGGAATGCACGCATCCGAGGACCCGCGTTGGGCGACGCTGCCGCTGCTGCGTTGGCGAGACGCAACGCTTGTGAGCTGTGCCCCAAGTCCACAGCCTGAAGACTCATGCCCCGGAGAGTCGTGCAGTACGTCAGGTGATCCTCAGCAGCCCCGGCCAGCTCCAGAGCCTTGACGTAGTAACGCTGCGCCAGCCCATGGAGCCCCTCATCCACGGCCATGAAGCCGGTGAGATAGAGCAGGTCTGACGTTGTGGACAACAGGGACTTGCGTACATCGTCCGGCGCGTCCGCCTGGAGATGCGGCGCAACGGTGTTCACCAGGAAGGCCGCCGCCATGGGCCGAGCGGCACGGCCTCCAAACTGATCATCCAGCTCTGAGACCTTCTCGGTCATCGCGGCTACTGCGTCAACCTCCCGATAGCCGATGCGACGAGCCTTTCCGATCTGCACGTCCGTGAGCCGGCCCACGACGTCTGGCCAGTCAGGAATAGTGAGAGCGACTGAAAAGAGCCCAGCTCCGAGGACACCACGGCGGGACGGGTCCATGTCTTGCCTCCCCAGCTCCATCAACCCTTCCAAGGTATCTGGACGGGTCGTTGTTCCCAGAGCTGGAGAGGGAAGCCCAGCATCCTCGTACGTAACGGGACGCCCCAGCTTCCGGGAGAGAGCTTCCAGGATGAACGGCCGCACGACCTTTCGCGGGATCGTGCCGTCAAGCCAGTGGCTCACCGCCGAGTCGTCGTACCGAAGGGGAGCGCCCGACTCCGTGCCAACACGGTTCACGGCCATGGCGAACTGACTGAACGTCCAGCCCGATTCGGCGAGTAGACGACTCAGCGCCGTGTTCGGTTCGCGTCCGCCCATGCAGCAACTCCCGCGCTCCCGGAACTTTCAGGGCTTTCAAGTCCCCACGTCGTTGCCACCGTACCGCTCACGGTGATCGTGCGGTTGCGTAGTGGCAGAGGGAGCAACCCCACAGAGCTACCCGGATGTTGAGGACTACGGAGTGATCATGGCAGCGACGGTAGAAGCGGAGGCGCCGACATGGCGCTGTCTGGAGACCGGCTACCAAGCTCGCGCCGTCGCCCACCTTCCGAGCGGACACCGGGTGTACCTGGGGGGCCTCTCGACGAAGACGCCACGCTTAGCCATGCGCTGGCTACGAGAGCGCGCCGGACACGTCGCGGATCAGTTGGACCCGCCGTTTGCCCGCCCTGTCCTCTCTTGGCTCAACGACAACATCGAACATCAATGGGCGCTAGAGGGACTACTCCGAGGGGAGTCCTACTTCTTCAGGGCTTCGGATGAGGAAGGGGCTGTATACATCCTGACCGCAGAGCCCACGACTCTTTCCATGGTTCCGCGCCTGCACCAAGCGAGCGGAGAGAACCCATGACGGACAGGGCAGCATCAGGGCTCATCCAACCGGGGTTCTGGTGCGAGCGCATCAGAACCAGCACGCTGACCGATTCTGACGTTCTGTCAGCCAGCTACTTCGCCACGACGAACCCCGCCCAAGCAGTCCGCCGCATTCGAGTGGAAGTGCGGACCCTAGTGTCCGCGCTACCGGCACAGGAAATCTTTCGCGCTCTTACATGGGCCGATGGAGACGGATGCATCGGAGCCGTAGCCGCGCTGCACCGAGGACAGCCTTGCGGTTTCTCCCTCAGCGATCATGGCGCCTGGATCGAGTGGACTGTGCGACCCGTCCTCTTCCTTTCACTGGTCAACTCCGACCCCTTCGAAGAGTGCCGCCACAAAGAACGCATTTCAGAGAGTCAACAAATGCGGCTGGAGCTTCTCCCTCCCCAAGTCTGATATCTCGCCCACCGATGATTCGCCATGAAGTATTGGCCCCAATTTCCCCGCCCCTGCCGGATACAACCGAACCGTCGTCCCCCACGACCAACCGGAATTCGGCAGGGGCGGCCCCTCCCCGACAGAAGGAGAGTTCAGCAGTGAATATCTCAACTCAGGCCCTTCCCGCCGCCGAAAGCGTGGCGAGGCGAGCAAAGGAAATCCTCTCCGCCCTCCAGGACGACCCCGAGTTCCCAGCCTTCGCGGCAGCGTCACTGAAGTATGACGCGGATTGGACGTGCTACAGCGGAACGCCCATCATCAGCATGTACGACCAGGTGACGGACGCGCCGCCGCTCTTCACCGAGGGGCTTCGGGCGCTCTGCCTCAAGGCCGCAGTCTTCCAGATGACCGACGACGAGAACACGGCCGAAATCCCGGTCGCCATTCCCGTGGACGAGATGACGCACGCGATGATCGCACAGCCGCAGATCCTCGCACGCATCACAGCTCGGTGCGGTGTCCAGATCATTCACCAGACCAACCAAGAACACACCGACTACCGAGTCGGCGACTACACGCACCAGGCGTACGAACTGGCTTGGGGAATACCGCCCGAGCGGTACTGGATCGGCCACGAGGAGGCACAACGGCGGTTGGGCGTCCTTCGCATGAAGTACGAAGCGGCGGGATTCCTCAACATGGGGCAGGCCCACGTGATCGACTTCGCCGAAGTCGTCGCGGCATAGCCCCTAGCTGAGTGCGCGGCGCAGCGTCGTGAGTGGGTCGAGGTCAGGGAACACTCGCCGAATCTCGGCCGAGGCTTGCTCAATGAGGCCTTCGAGCAGCACTGGTGCTGCGCCGTACAGCAATTCGCGAAGATACGGGATCACTTCGGATTGTTCGGCAGGCAAGTGAATTTCAGCGACCAGCGGAGCTTTCTCGCTCTTGTACCGAGCAGCCGGAAGACCGACTTTTTCAGGGTGGACACATACCGGCGTCCCGTCAGCCGTATACCGATGTCCGTCCGCTGGATCGAACGGACAATCCTGCGTTGGCCGCTCGAACACGTCGAACTCCCCAATCGGGAAACTTCGCGAGGGACAGATGCCACACGCAAGGTGGAGTGCGTCACCACTGACGAAAGCCTCAGCCATGATCCGAGCCTAGCCCCAAGTGGCAGGCGTAGACGCCCGATTCGGTCGACCCCGAACCCTTGGACAGGTCGAGCGGCCGGAATGGGTGCAGTGCCCTTTCAGGCAGCCATAGGGAGTGTGCCTGAGAGGAAGGAGAGCCCGTGTTCGCCTGCCGTCCCCTGCGGCGGGCGAACACGGGCTCTCACGGCACTGCTACGACAGAAGCACTATGAAATGGAGACTTCACCCCCGTGTCCAACAGGATCTCTCCCGCAATCGCTGTGGCGGCGATGCGTGCAGCAGGATACGAACCGCTTGAGACCTACCCAGGCATCTCTAGTGCGCCTTGGCGGTCGCGTTGCATCGCATGTGGCGCAGAGAGGTCAACGCGCCTGAATCGAGTACGCGCTGGTGTGCGATGCGCACACCTCTGGTGGACTCCCGAACACGCTGCCACCCTGGCGCGGCAGGCTGGGCTAGTACCTCTGGAACCGTACCCGGGCAACAAAGAGCTGCGATGGCGGACGCGTTGCGACACCTGTCAGGAAGTGCAGTCGGTTCGTGCCGTTAGCCTCAAAAACTCTCGCTGGTGCCCTTGCAGAGAGCTGATGGATGAGGGGAAGGCGGCCGAGGCCGAACTACGTGCCGCAGGTTATGAACCCCTCGTTCCCTACCCAGGCAAGCGGAAGGCATGGCCAGCGCGCTGTACAACGTGCGATGCCCATCGGCGTCCCTACCTACACACCCTCAGAGCCGGAACACGCTGCCTGCACCTCAAACGCACATACTCACGCAGTAGTGGTACAGACCATCAACCCTAGCGGCGCGCCGTTCTCGGGTTCCTGCTCACTCAGATGCGCCAGTGGGTCCCGCAGGATCTTTCTCCGAAACAAAGGTCCCGCGCCCCGGCACCGCGTAGACGAGGCCCTCTTCCGCCAACGCGGCGAGAGCGCGCCGGACGGTCGGACGAGAGAGCCCGTACTCATCAGCTAGCGCGTTCTCGCTGGAAATGGCCCGGTTGGTCTTCCAGTCACCCCGCTGCAAGCGCGCTCGCAGAATCCCGGTCAGCTGCTCAAACGGCGCGGCCGGGGCGTCGCGCTCCACCTGGTCGTCAGGCCCGTACTCCATGCGCCGAAGGTATCCGGCCGATGAAATGGCGGCATCCCCTGACAGGCACTTACAGACCTTTACAGGCTTTTACAGGTAGCGCTAGTCTCGCTCACGAAAGACCCCGGCGACGGTTGCAGCCGTCCCGGGGCGTGGCCCATCAGCCCAAGGAGCTGACGAACGTGGCAGACCTTATCGCGCGGGCACTCCGCGCCCTCTGCACTCTCCTATTTCCTGCGACTGGCACGCGCCGCACAATTGCGCCGGCCATCACGGCCGCACCGGACCCGAAGCCCCACCGCAGGCCGCTGCCGCCCCACAAGAGCCCTTATGCAGCCGACGCAGCCGCCAACCTGCCGTTCGTCGACACCATCAATCCCGTGCGTCCCTATATCGACGCCCCGCCCCGCAGGCGTCCCACCACACCGAAGCAACGACTCCAGGCGCACCGACTCTGGGCACTCGACATGGCCACGCGCGGAATCGACGTCGGCCCCTACGTCATCCACGGCGTCCACCTCAGCCCCCACGGCCGCACCGTCCGCGTGGGGGCCGCAGTATGAGCGTCCAAGTCTGTTGCCGATGCGACCGCAACACAGAAGCCCCCGTGCCCGTCCAGGACGTTCAGCGTCCTAGCGGCCCAAGCTTCAGGGTGTACGCCTGCGCGGACTGCGCCCCACTCATCACGCCAGGGCCGCTCACCAAAGAACTGAGCACCAACCGGCACCAGAGCTAAACGACCCCAAGCCGAAGGCCCCGTCCAGTCGTCAAGGACGGGGCCTTCGGCTTTTGCGCTCTGCTGAGACTTACAGCCCGCCTTCAGACATCCCGTGCACGGCCGGAATCGTGCCCAGCCGCCCTTTCTGGAAGTCCTCGAACGCCTGCTGGAGTTCCTCGCGGGTGTTCATGACGAACGGGCCGTAGTGCGCCATCGGCTCACGAATCGGCTGACCACCGAGGATGACGACCTCCAGGTCCGGAGTGTTCCCGTCCTGCTGCTCGTCCGCGCGAACAGTCAGCGCCGAGCCAGCACCGAACACAGCCGTCTGCCCCAGGTGGATCGGACGACGATCCGCGCCCACCGAGCCCTTGCCCGCCATGACGTACACCAGGCCGTTGAAGTCCTCACGCCACGGCAGGGTGAGTTCCGCACCCCGCGCCACCGTCGCGTGAACCATCGTGATCGGCGTGTGCGTGACGCCGGGACCCTGGTGGCCGTCCAGCTCACCAGCGATGACCCGCAGCAGCGCGCCACCGTCAGGAGTCGTCAGCAACTGCACCTGACCACCGCGAATGTCCTGGTAGCGCGGCGGCATCATCTTGTCCTTAGCAGGCAAGTTGACCCAGAGCTGAAGCCCGTGGAACAGCCCACCAGACACGACGAGCGACTCCGGCGGCGCCTCGATGTGCAGCAGGCCCGCGCCCGCCGTCATCCACTGCGTGTCGCCGTTGGTGATGGTCCCGCCACCGCCGTTGGAGTCCTGGTGGTCAAAGACGCCGTCGATGATGTACGTGACCGTTTCAAAGCCACGGTGAGGGTGCCACGGGGTTCCTTTCGGCTCCCCAGGCTGATAGTCCACTTCGCCCATCTGGTCCATCATGATGAACGGGTCGAGGTGGCGGTAGTTGATCCCGGCGAACGCACGACGTACCGGGAAGCCCTCACCCTCAAAGCCGCTCGGCGCGGTGCTGATGGCAAGTACGGGACGGTCCACGGCGTCCGCCGAGGCGGCCACACGCGGGAGCGTCAGAGGGTTGTCGACGGTTACGGCAGGCATGGTGACTCTCCTTCAGGTGGAAGTTTCCGCAGCTCAGCGACCGTCTACCGACGTACGCACCCAACTGGTAGAGTCCTTGGGCTCTCCCGGCGCGTACTCCACCTCGCCCATCTGGTCCATCATGATGAACGGGTCGAGGTGGCGGTAGTTGATCCCGGCGAACGCGCGGCGCACCGGGAAGCCCTCACCCTCGAATCCGCTCGGCGCGGTCGAGACGGCGAGCACGGGACGTGCCACGGCGTCGGCCGGCGCGGCCACGCGGGGCAGGGTCAGCGGGTTCTCTACGGTCACTGCAGGCATGTCGGGACCTCCTTGTGCGTCGAGTTTAGTTGAGCGTTGAACTTTCTGCTACCCCACAACAGAAGAAGCCCGGAGGGCATTCCCTCCGGGCTCACGCCGGGATGAAGCGACCGACAGGGGGCCGCGATCAGCCGTACATCCTCCGCATCGCGAACTCCACCATCTGCTCGACCGCCTTCGCGTCGAACACCATCCGGTGCTCGCCCTCCATGTCGACGACGAAGCCGTAGCCCGTCGGCAGCAGGTCGATGACCTCGGCGCCGGTGATCACGAAGTACTTGGACTCCTTGCCGGCGTAGCGGCGCAGTTCCTTCAGCGAGGTGAACATCGGGATCACCGGCTGCTGGGTGTTGTGGAGCGCGAGGAAGCCCGGGTTGTCGCCGCGCGGGCAGTACACCTTGGAGGTCGCGAAGACCTGCTGGAAGTCCTCGGCCGCCATCTGCCCGGTGGTGAACGCGCGCACCGCGTCCGCGAGCGAGGGCGGGGACGGCTCGGGGTAGAGCGGTGGCTGCTGGCCGTAGCCGCCCGCGCCACCGGCCATCTGCTGCTGGGGCGGGACGTACCCCTGCTGAGCGCCCACGTTCTGGTCGTAGCCGTACATGCGAGCAAGAGTACTGAGTCACAGATGGACGGCTTGGGGTTGCTTCTTATTACCGACGGGTAGCATCATCGTAGCTACTACTTGGTACAGATCTCGATACGCACCACGTACGCAGCTCGATACACATCTCGTTGTACATATCTCTCTACGGAGTCGTCGCCATGGGGCACTACAAGTCGAATCTCCGCGACATCGAGTTCAACCTCTTCGAGGTCCTCGGGCGCGACAAGCTGTACGGAACCGGTCCGTTCGCGGAGATGGACACGGACACCGCGAAGAGCGTCCTGGCGGAGCTGACCCGGCTCGCGGAGAACGAGCTGGCGGAGTCCTTCGCCGACGCCGACCGCAACCCGCCGGTCTTCGACCCGGAGACGAACACCGCGCCCGTGCCGGCGTCCTTCAAGAAGAGCTACAAGGCCTTCATGGAGTCCGAGTACTGGCGGCTGGGACTCCCCGAGGCCATCGGCGGTACGACGGCTCCCCCGTCCCTGATCTGGTCGTACGCGGAGCTGATCCTCGGCGCGAACCCGGCCGTGTGGATGTACTGCTCCGGCCCGGCCTTCGCCGGCATCCTCTACGACGAGGGCAACGACGTACAGAAGAAGATCGCGCAGCTCGCGGTGGAGCGGACCTGGGGTTCGACCATGGTGCTGACCGAGCCGGACGCCGGTTCGGACGTCGGCGCGGGCCGTACGAAGGCGATCCAGCAGGACGACGGCTCGTGGCACATCGAAGGCGTCAAGCGCTTCATCACGTCCGGTGAGCACGACATGGAGGAGAACATCCTTCACTACGTGCTGGCCCGTCCCGAGGGCCACGGCCCGGGCACCAAGGGACTGTCGCTCTTCCTCGTCCCGAAGTTCCTCTTCGACGTCGAGACCGGCGAGCTGGGCGAACGCAACGGCGTCTACGCCACCAACGTCGAGCACAAGATGGGCCTCAAGGCGTCCAACACCTGCGAGATGACCTTCGGCGACCGCCACCCGGCCAAGGGCTGGCTGATCGGTGACAAGCACGACGGCATCCGCCAGATGTTCCGGATCATCGAGTTCGCCCGCATGATGGTCGGCACGAAGGCCATCTCGACGCTGTCGACCGGCTACCTCAACGCCCTTGAGTACGCCAAGGAGCGCGTCCAGGGCTCCGACCTCGCGGCCTTCGGCGACAAGGCCGCGCCCAAGGTCACCATCACGCACCACCCGGACGTGCGCCGCTCCCTGATGACGCAGAAGGCGTACGCCGAGGGCATGCGCGCCCTGGTGCTGTACACCGCGTCGATCCAGGACGCGATCGCCGTCAAGGAGGCCGAGGGCGAGGACACGTCCACCGAGCACGCGCTCAACGACCTCCTCCTGCCGATCGTCAAGGGCTACGGCTCCGAGAAGGGCTACGAGCAGCTCGCCCAGTCGCTGCAGACCTTCGGCGGCTCCGGGTTCCTCCAGGAGTACCCGATCGAGCAGTACATCCGGGACGCCAAGATCGACACCCTGTACGAGGGCACCACCGCGATCCAGGGCCAGGACTTCTTCTTCCGGAAGATCGTCCGCAACCAGGGCGCGGCCCTCAACTCCCTCGCCGAGGACATCAAGAAGTTCCTCGCGCTGGGGACGGGGGGCGAGGATCTGGCGGGCGCCCGCGAGCACCTCGCCAAGGCGGCCGTGGAGCTGGAGGCCATCGTCGGCCTGATGCTGACCGACCTCGCGGCGACCGAGCAGGACGTCAAGAACATCTACAAGGTGGGCCTCAACACCACCCGCCTGCTGCTCGCCTCCGGTGACGTCGTCGTCGGCTACCTGCTCCTCAAGGGCGCGGCGATCGCCGCGGAGAAGCTGGAGACGGCCTCCGCCAAGGACCGCGCGTTCTACACCGGCAAGATCGCGGCCGCGAAGTTCTTCGCGGCCAACGTTCTGCCCGGCCTGACCCTCGCCCGCAAGGTCGCCGAGGGCGTAGAACTGGACCTGATGGAGCTGGACGAGGCAGCCTTCTAAAGGCCTGCCCGACCATTCCCGTCTGCCCCGCACCAGCCACGCACCACGTTCCGGGACAGACCGGAACAGCTTCGCGAAACCCCACATCGCCCTTACGAGGGCCCGCTCCCGGCGCCGGGAGCGGGCCCTCGTACGTCGTTAAGGTGAACCCCATGAGCGAACCCTCCCGCTTCGACCGCGGCCACACCGACGACCTGTTGTCCTTCCTGGCGGCGAGTCCCACGCCGTACCACGCCGTGGCGAACACCGCCGAGCGGCTGGAGAAGGCCGGCTTCAGGCAGGTCGCCGAGACGGACGCCTGGGACGGGACGAGCGGCGGCAAATACGTGCTGCGCGGTGGCGCGATCGTGGCCTGGTTCGTCCCCGAAGGTGCGGCACCCCACACCCCCTTCCGCATCGTCGGAGCGCACACCGACTCCCCGAACCTGCGGGTCAAACCGCGTCCCGACACAGGCGGGCACGGCTGGCGCCAGGTCGCCGTCGAGATCTACGGCGGGCCGCTGCTCAACTCCTGGCTCGACCGCGATCTCGGTCTCGCCGGCCGGCTGACCCTGCGGGACGGTTCGACGCGCCTTGTGAACGTGGACCGGCCGCTGCTCAGGGTGCCCCAACTCGCCATCCACCTGGACCGTTCCGTGTCGGCGGACGGGCTCAAGCTGGACAAGCAGCGGCACCTCCAGCCGATCTGGGGCCTGGGCGACGACGTCCGCGACGGCGACCTGATCGCCTTCCTGGAGGAGGAGTCGGGGCTCGCGCCGGGCGAGGTCACCGGCTGGGACCTGATGACCCACTCCGTGGAGGCGCCCGCCTACCTGGGCCGCGACCAGGAGCTGGTCGCCGCTCCGCGCATGGACAACCTGCTGTCCGTGCACGCGGGCCTGGCGGCCCTCGCCTCCGCCGCCGCCCGCGAGAACCTGCCGTACATCCCCGTGCTGGCCGGCTTCGACCACGAGGAGAACGGCTCGCAGTCCGACACGGGCGCGGACGGGCCGCTGCTCGGCGGGGTCCTGGAGCGCTCTGTGTTCGCACGCGGCGGGTCCTACGAGGACCGGGCGCGGGCCTTCGCCGGCACCGTCTGTCTCTCCTCCGACACAGGTCACGCGGTGCACCCGAACTACGCGGAGCGGCACGACCCGACGCACCACCCCCGCGTCAACGGCGGACCGATCCTCAAGGTCAACGTCAACAACCGCTACGCCACGGACGGTTCGGGCCGCGCGGTGTTCGCCGCCGCCTGCGAGAAGGCCGGCGTGCCCTTCCAGACCTTCGTCTCCAACAACTCCATGCCCTGCGGCACGACGATCGGCCCGATCACCGCGGCCCGGCACGGCATCAAGACCGTCGACATCGGCGTGGCCATCCTCTCGATGCACAGCGCCCGCGAACTCTGCGGCGACCGGGACCCGTTCCTGCTGGCCAACGCGCTGCTCGCCTTCCTGGAGGGTTAGTCAACTCCCGCATGGCGCATGGGTGTTGCCTTCCCGGGTACCCGGAGTCGGACCGGAACGAGCGGACCGGCAGGGAGGCGACACTCATGGGCCTGGGCGGATGCATCATTCTCATCGCCGTCGGCGCGATACTCACGTTCGCGACCGACTGGCACATGCAGGGGGTCAATCTCGACCTGGTCGGCGTCATTCTCATGATCGTCGGGCTGATCGGCGTCGTGACGTTCACCAGCATGGCCCGGCGCCGACGTGTGCTGATACCGGGTCAGACGACCGTCGTCGAGGACGACGAGTCGCGCGGCTACCGCGGTGGCTACGGCGCCTGATCCCACGCGGACGGCCAAGGGGCAGGGGTGCCGGATCCACGGCAGCCACGTCATCCACGGCGGATACGTGGACGTACCCCGCACTCGGGCCGAATCACCCGCACAGGACATCCACAGACAACCGTGAGCAATCCGCGACGCGGTTCGCATGGTGGGGTTGTGTGAACACCGTGAAGACTCTGTGCAGGTGAGGGCCCGGGGAGAGGCAGCCCCGGGCCCGTCTCACGATCGCCATGGGGGGCCGCTGCCGTGCTCGAACCACGGCTGGTGGTCCTGATCCCGGCCCACAACGAAGCGGACCGCATCGGTGCCGCGATCGAGGGCCTGTGGCGGCAGACCCGTAAGCCGGACCTCATCGTCGTCGTCACCGACAACTGCACCGACCACGCTGGTGGCGGCGGGCCTGGCGCTCTACAAGCCGGCGCCGCGCCCGCGCCGCCGCTGAGCCTGTCGGTCCCTACAGGTCCTTGTCGGGCCCTGTCGGTCCCCCGTCACTGATCTGATGGTCGGCTGATCCCCCGTTTCAGGCGTCCTGGTCGTCCATGCCGGCCAGCACGAGGGGGAGACGGTCCGCCCCGCCGTCGGTGAGGCGGACCGGGACGCCCCAGTCCTGCTGGTGGACGTGGCAGGCGGGGTACTCGTTGGCGGGGTCGTCGTCGCAGGACGCCGCCATCGCCGAGACGTGCAACACGCCTTCCGCCACGGCCGGGTCGAGGGTCAGGGCGCGGTTCAGGTCCGTGCCCGCGCCCTCACCTTCGACGAGCAGCTCGGGCGGGGTCGCGGAGACGAGCAGCCGGGTCGAGGGGCCGTAGCGGGTGTCGAGCTTCTGGCCCGCCGGGGCCTGGAAGACGACGTCCAACCGCAGCTCACCGGGGGCGACTTCGGTGGCAGCGCGCTGGGTGCGATGGGCGACGGACTCGACCCGCACCGCCTCTTCCGGCAGGCGCAGCCGGGTCAGCCGGTGCCGGGCCGACTCGACGACCAGGATCTCGTCACCGACGAGCACGGCATCGCTCGGCTCCCTCAAGTCCGTGGCCAGCGTGGTGACTTCGCCGGTCGCGGGGTCGTAGCGGCGCAGGGCGTGGTTGTACGTGTCGCTGATTGCGACCGAGCCGTCCGGGAGCGCGGTGACGCCCAACGGGTGCTGGAGCAGCGCCTGTTCGGCCGGTCCGTCGCGGTGTCCGAAGTCGAAGAGTCCGGTGCCGACGGCGGTGTGGACGGCGCCGTCGAGGTCCACCCAGCGCAGGGCGGACGTCTCGGAGTCGGCCAGCCACAGCCGGTCGGCGGTCGCGGCGAGTCCCGAGGGCTGCGCGAACCAGGCCTCGGGGCCGGGCCCGTCGACGAGCCCCTCGTTGGTGGTGCCGGCGGTGACGGCGACGGTGTCATCGGTGGGGTCGGCGGCGGGGTCGTAGGCCCAGAGCTGGTGGACGCCGGCCATGGCGATCCACACCTTGCCCTGCCACCAGGCCACGTCCCAGGGGGACGAGAGGCTGACCTCGCGCGCGGGCCCCGAGGTGGGCTCGCCCTGCATCCACTGACGGCCGGTGCCCGCGAGGGTGGTCACGGCACCGGTGGCGAGGTCGAGCCGCCGCAGGGCGTGGTTCACGGTGTCGGCGACGACGACGGAGCCGTCGTCGAGGAGGGCGAGGCCCTGCGGTTCGTTGAAGGTGACGGAGTCGCCCGAACCGTCGTGCAGGCCGCGCGCACCGGAACCGATCCGGCGTACGACCGTCTCCCCGTCCGCCGCCAGCTCGACCAGCTGATGCCGGGTGGTGTCGCTGACCAGGAAGTTGCCGGACGGCAGGGCCAGCGCCTTGCCGGGGAAACGCAGCACCGTCGGCTCCGGCTCCGGTGCCACGTACGGACCGTCGCCGCGCCGGAGCGTGCCCTTCGCCGTGTGCTCGGTCTCCAGCTCCGTCACCAGGCGCTCGATGGCGTGCGCGTGCCCCTCGCCCGCGTGCTGCGCGACGACGTACCCCTCCGGGTCGACGACGACCAGCGTCGGCCAGGCGCGGACGGCGTACTGCTTCCAGGTCGCCAACTCCGGGTCGTCGAGCACGGGATGCTCGACGCCGTACCGCTCGATCGCGTCCACGACCGCCTGGTGCTCGGCCTCGTGCACGAACTTCGGCGAGTGCACGCCGATGATCACCACCGTGTCCCGGTGCTTCTCCTCCAGCTCACGGAGTTCGTCGAGGACGTGCAGGCAGTTGATGCAGCAGAAGGTCCAGAAATCCAGGATGACGATGCGTCCCCGCAGGTCGGCGAGGGTGTACTGCTTCTCGCCCGTGTTCAGCCAGCCGCCCTTGCCGGTCAGCTCGGGGGCGCGGACGCGGGCTCGTCGGGGAGTGGGGGCCGGGGATGCATCGGTCATGGATCAAGAGTGCCACTCTCCCCCACTGCCTTAAGGGCGCGGGGGGACCCCCGTCTGACAGTCACGCCAGCGCGTGCCCCGTCGTGGCGTCCACGTGGTCCGGTACGGCCTCGTGGTGGTCGCCGACCGAGAGGGTGCCCGTCGGTTCGAGGACGAGGATCTCGGTGGGGACGGGGGCGTAGGGCTTGTGTTCGGTGCCGCGCGGGACCGTGAAGACGGAGCCCTTGGGGAGCACGACCGTGCGTTCGCCGGAGCCTGCCGACTCCCGTAGGGCGATGTGCAGTTCGCCGTCCAGGACCAGGAAGAACTCGTCGGTGTGGTCGTGGGTGTGCCAGAGGTGTTCGCCCTCGACCTTCGCGACGCGTACGTCGTAGTCGTTGACGGTGGTGACGATGCGGGGGCTCCACCGGTCGGTGAAGGAGGCGAGGGCGGCGGGCAGGGAGACGGGTTCCGTGGTGGTCGTCATGAAGTCATCGTCGGGGGTGGTGGGGGCGCCCTGCGAGTGCTAGGAATCGCACATGCCGCAAGGATCCTCTCAGCGTCCTCCGTCGCAGCCCCACCGTGTCGCGGTGATCGTCGACGAGGGCACCAACCCCTTCGAGGTGGGTGTCGCCACCGAGCTGTTCGGACTGCCCCGGCCCGAACTCGGCCTGCCCGGGCCGCTGTACGAGGTGCTGGTGTGCACGCCCGCGCGTGAGGTGCGGATGAACCACGGGTTCTTCACCCTCACCGGAGCGCACGGTCTCGACGCGGTGGACACGGCGGACACCCTCGTCGTGCCGGGCCGGCCCGACAACGTCGTACCGCGCGGTGCCGCCGTCCTGGACGCCATCCGGCGCACCCACGCGCGCGGGGCCCGTGTCATGAGCCTGTGCACCGGGAGTTTCGCGCTCGCCGAGGCCGGGCTGCTGGACGGGCGCCGGGCCACGACCCACTGGATGTGGGCCGACCGTTTCCGCACCCTGCACCCGCGCGTGCGGCTCGAACCGGACGTCCTCTTCGTGGACGAGGGGGACATCCTCACCGCCTCCGGCAGCGCCGCCGCGCTCGACCTCGGGCTGCATGTCGTACGGCGGGACCACGGCGCCGAGATCGCCAACGCGGTGTCCAGGAGGCTCGTTTTCGCGGCCCACCGGGACGGGGGGCAACGGCAGTTCGTGGAGCGGCCGTTGCCCGACGTACCGGACGAGTCCCTGGCCCCGCTGCTCGCGTGGGCGCAGGAGCGGCTGGGCGAGCCCCTGACCGTGGCCGGTCTGGCGGCCCGGGCGGCGGTCAGCCCGGCGACCCTGCACCGGCGCTTCCGGGCGCAGCTCGGGACGACGCCGTTGGCGTGGCTGACCGGGGAGCGGGTGGCGCTGGCGTGCCGGTTGATCGAGCGCGGGGAGGAACGGCTGGACGTGGTCGCGGCGAGGTGCGGCCTGGGCACCGGCGCGAACCTGCGGGTGCGGCTGCGGCGGGAGACCGGATTGAGCCCGTCGGCCTATCGGCGGCGTTTCGGACCGGCTGCCGGGGAAGCCGTAAGGGCATGAGATTCCTCGTACGCGATCGGATCCTCGGCTTCGGTGAGGATTACTGGATCGAGGACCAGCACGGCAACAAGGTGTTCCTGGTCGACGGCAAGGCCATGCGGATCAGGGACACCTTCGAGCTGAAGGACACGCACGGGCGCGTGCTCATCGACATCCACAAGAAGATGCTCGCCCTGCGCGACACGATGGTCATCGAACGGGACGGTGAGCCCCTGGCGACCATCAGACACAAGCGGTTCTCACTGCTGCGCAACCACTACAAGGTGTCCCTGGTCGACGGCACCGAACTCGACGTCAGCGGCAAGGTCCTCGACCGCGAGTTCGGCGTCGACTACGACGGCGAACTCCTCGCCCAGATCTCCCGCCGCTGGCTCCACATCCGGGAGACCTACGGCGTCGACATCGTCCGGGACGACGCCGACGCGGCACTCCTGATCGCGGTAGCGGTATGCGTGATCCACCTGGCGGAGAAGGAACGGGAGGACTAGGGCTCCCGTCCCAGTACGCGGTCCTTGAGGGCCGGGAACTGTTCCCGGGTCGTCGCGACCTTCGCCGGGTCGAAGTCCACCGTGAGGATCTCCTCGCCCGCGCCCGCCTCCGCGAGAACCTCGCCCCAAGGGTCGACCACGATCGAGTGACCCGCCTGGGGAACTCCGGCGTGTGTACCGGCCGTTCCGCATGCGAGGACGAACGACTGGTTCTCGACCGCGCGGGCCTGGGCCAGGAGGGTCCAGTGGGAGCGGCGGCGCTCGGGCCAGCCCGCGGGGAGGACGAGGGTCTCGGCGCCGGCGTCGACGAGGCCGCGGAAGAGTTCGGGGAAACGGAGGTCGTAGCAGGTGGCCAGACCCAGGGTCGTCTCGGGCAGACGGACCGTCACCAGTTCGCTGCCCGCGCCCATCAGCACGGCCTCGCCCTTGTCGAAGCCGAAGCGGTGGATCTTGCGGTAGGCGGCGGCCAGTTCACCGGAGGGAGAGAAGACGAGGGACGTGTTGTAGAGGGGGCCTTCCCCCGCGGCGGAGCCGCCGTCAGACGCAGTCCGTTCGGGGATCGAGCCCGCGTGCAGCCATACGCCCGCGTCGCTCGCCGCCTTGGCCATCGCCTCGTAGGTCGGCCCCTCCAGCGGCTCGGCCTCGTCGGCGAACCGCTCGTAGGCGAACGCGCCCGTGGTCCACAGCTCCGGCAGGACGACGAGATCGGCACCGGCCTGCTCGCGGACGAGCGATGCCACCCGACCCCGACGAGATTCGACCGATTCGCCCTCTTCTACGGCGATCTGGATGAGGGAGGCGCGCACACTACCACCGTCCTGGCATTCGAGCCGTTCACACGGGCCTACGATCGTCACACGAAAGCACTGCCGAGGTGCCTCACAGCAGCGTAACTTGGGGGTCCCCCCAGGCTCGAGCGCAGTCGAGAACTGGGGGAGTTTCAAGACACCCGCCGACAGCCACCTCCCGCTGGCAACGCCGCCATCACCAGACCTGTACCGCCTGACCTGTACCGACCGCCGAGGGGTCCCGTTCCGTGAGTCTGCATCCCACTCTCCAGCCCTACGCCGACGCCTGGACCCACTCCATCGAATCGATATCCGAGCTGGTGACCCCGCTCGTGGAGGGAGAGTGGAACCGGCGAACGCCGTGCCCGGGCTGGTCGGTGCGTGACGTGGTCTCGCATGTCATCGGGCTGGACAACGAGATGCTCGGCGACCCGCGCCCCATCCACACCCTCCCGCGCGACCTCTACCACGTCACCAACGAGCACCAGCGGTACATGGAGATGCAGGTCGACGTACGACGCCACCACACGGCGCCGGAGATGACGTCGGAGCTGGAGTACACGATCATCCGCCGCAACCGGCAGCTGCGGAACGAGTCACGCGACCCCGGCACGAAGGTGCGCGGCCACGTCAGCACCGAGGTCACGCTCGAAGAGTCGATGCGGAACCACGCGTTCAACGTGTGGGTGCACGAGCAGGATCTGCGCGCCGCCCTCGGCCGCCCCGGCAACCTGGACTCGCCCGGCGCGCACATCGCCCGTGACGTGCTCCTCGCCGCGCTCCCGAAGGTGGTCGCCGACGACTCGGGCGCACCGCGCAGTTCGGCGGTCGTCTTCGACGTGCACGGCCCGATCGAGTTCCTCCGTACGATCCGCGTCGACATCCAGGGCCGCGGCTCCCTGGAGACGGCCCCCGCGCTCGGCCCCGCCGCGACCCTGATCCTCGACTGGGAGACGTACGTGCGGCTGGCCTGCGGGCGGGTCGCCCTCGGCACGGTGGCGGACCGCGTCAAGGCGGACGGCGATCCGGAGCTGTCGGCGTCGATACTGCGGAACTTCACGGTCACGAAGTAGCAGCGGCGGGGCGGAAATTCGTTGTTGGCGGCCGACCATCTGTCGCTGGCCTCCGCCGCGTGCCTGACGTGACGCCAGCAACCGGGAACACAACGCCCACCGAGGTGGACGACGGGCCTCCCCGGCTCACCCGCCTCGCCTTTCACAACCCGCTCTCCGAGGCGCGCGCCGCCGGGATCGTGCGGCGACTGGCCGGTACGGGACCGCGCACGGTGCTCGACCTCGGGTGCGGCTGGGGCGAGTTGATGCTCCGGGTCCTGGCCGCCGTACCGGAAGCGCGGGGTGTCGGGGCGCGGGGGCTCGCGGAGCGGGTCGAGTTCGTCGAGGAGTCGGCCGTGGGGACGGTGCGCGGGCCGGCCGATCTGGTGCTGTGTCTGGGCGCGAGCCATGCCCTGAGCGCCGAGGAGCCTCCCCGGCACACCGTCGAGGCCCTGCCCGAGTTGCGGCGGCTCGTCGTCGACGGGGGGCGTGTGATGCTCGGTGAGGGGTTCTGGCAACGCCCGCCGACCCCGGCCGAGTTGGCCGGCATGTGGCCGGGGGCGCGTGCCGACGAGCACCACGATCTGGCGATGCTCGTCGACCTCGCGGTGGCGGCCGGTTTCCGTCCCGAGTGGGTCGAGACGGCGAACGCGGACGAGTGGGAGGAGTTCGAGTCGGGGTACCAGGCGGACGCGGAGGTGTGGCTCGCCGGGCACGGCGACCATCCGCTGGCCGCAGCGACCCGCGAGCGCCTCGACCGGCACCGGTCCCAGTGGATGAGCTACCGGGGCGTGTTGGGGATCGCCTACCTCACGCTCGTACCGGCCTGAAAGAGGCTCACGCCGGCACGTGCACCGTCTCCACCCGGCTCGCCACCAGCCGTTCGCTCTCGCGGCGGGCCGCCCGGCGCCGTAGCCGGAGGATCTGGCTGACGCCGATCGCCTGGAGCAGGAAGATCACCGAGAAGGCGATCGAGTAGTTGTCGCCGGTCGCGTCGAGGAGCACACCGACCGCGAACAGGGTCGTCATCGAGGCCACGAAACCACCCATGTTGGTGATTCCGGAGGCGGTGCCCTGACGCTCCGGCGGGTTGGCCGGGCGGGCGAAGTCGAAGCCGAGCATCGAGGCGGGTCCACAGGAGCCGAGCACGGTGCACAGCACGATCAGCAGCCACATCGGCGCGTGGTCACCGGGGTAGAGAAGCGTGACCGCCCACACGAGCGCCGTCGCGCCGACCGTGCCGAGCGCCAGTGGCAGCCGCCCGGTGTGGTGCCGGGCGACGATCTGGCCGTAGACCAGGCCGACCAGCATGTTGGACAGGACGACGAGGGTGAGGAGTTCGCCGGCGGTGGCGCGGGACAGGCCCTGGGCCTGGACCAGGAACGGCAGGCCCCACAGGAGCAGGAACACCATCGCCGGGAACTGGGTGGTGAAGTGCACCCAGAGGCCCAGACGGGTGCCGGGTTCGCGCCAGGAGGCGGCGATCTGGCGGCGGACGTAGGCCGCGCCGCGGTGCGGGGAGGGGGCCGGTTCGTGGCCCTCCGGGTGGTCCTTCAGGAAGAGCAGGAGCAGGACGAGGACTACGACGCCTGCGAGCGCGCTGCCCGCGAAGGCGGCCGTCCAGCCGATGCCGTGCAGCAGGCGGGCGATCACCAGCGTGGAGACGAGGTTTCCGGCCATTCCCGCGAGGCCCGCGAGCTGCGCGACCATCGGGCCGCGCCGCGCCGGGAACCAGCGGGTGCCGAGCCGCAGCACGCTGATGAACGTCATCGCGTCACCACAGCCGAGCAGCGCGCGGGAGGCGAGGGCGGTGCCGTAGGAGGGCGAGAAGGCGAAGCCCAGCTGGCCGGCGGTGAAGAGGACCACGCCGATGGTCAGCACCTTCTTGGTGCCGAGGCTGTCGACGAGGAGGCCGACGGGTATCTGCATGCCCGCGTAGACCAGCAGTTGGAGGATCGAGAACGTCGACAGGGCCGAGGCGTTGACGTGGAAACGCTCGGCGGCGTCGAGGCCGGCGACACCGAGGGACGTACGGAAGATGACGGCGACGAAGTAGACGGAGACGCCGATGCCCCACACAGCGAGGGCGCGCCGGCCGCCGGGCGGATCACCGGGCAGGGATATCGCGGAAGCGGAACTCGAACTGCCGCTGCTCATCGGACCTCGCCCCGAGCCAGGTGGGAGAACCAGTCGACGTGCTGATGGACGATCCCGGCGGCCGCCTCGGCGTCGCCGGTGCGCAGCGCGTCGAGGATCGCCGCGTGCTCGGTGAGGGTCTTGGCGATGCGGTCGGGGTGCGAGTGCATGATGGCGACGCCCATCCGCAGCTGCCGGTCGCGGAGTTGGTCGTAGAGCCGGGAGAGGATCTCGTTGCCGCCGCTGCGGACGATCTCGGCGTGGAAGCAGCGGTCGGTGACGGCGGCGCCGGCGAGGTCCCCGGCGGCGGCCTGTTCCTTCTGCCGGTCGAGGAGTTCTTCGAGCCGGGCGATGAGCGTCGGCGACGCCGGTACGACCTTGCGGACCGCGTGCTGCTCCACGAGCATCCGGGTCTCCACCACGTCCGCGATCTCCTGCGAGGAGACGGGCAGGACCAGGGCGCCCTTCTTCGGGTAGAGCCGGATCAGCCCCTCGACCTCCAGCCGCAGCAGCGCCTCGCGCACGGGCGTCCGTGACACTCCGACAGCCTCGGCGAGCTCGCCCTCGGTGAGGAGGGTGCCGCCCTCGTAACGCCGGTCCAGGACACCCTGCTTGACGTGGGTGTAGACGCGGTCGGCGGCGGGGGGTTGCTTGACGGCGGGTGGTGAGGCGAGGGACGGAGACGGGGACGGGTACGGCATGAGGACAGCATAGATACAACACGTACGCATGAGGACGGGCGTCCAGGATGCGGACGGAAGCGGGGCGGAAGTCGGACGGGACCAGACGGAACCGAGGGACGCCGGGGGCGCGTCTACGGGGGTGCGTCCACGGCGTGAGTTTCCGCGGCCGGTTCTCGGGGGCGTTTCACACATTCGGGGAACCCGGCGCAGCAACCGCACAACCTTCTGTGCTACTTACGTGTCACACACGTGCGGCCCTTCCTTTCCCCCCTCCAACTGGGCCGCTCCTCAGGGGCATTCAACGTATTCGGGGTACCTCAGTTGATTACTGCCATTACCGGCATCAAGGGCAGCCGCTTCCGCAGAGCCGCCGCGGTCACCGTGACCGCAGGCGCCGTGCTCGCGACCGGGGCCCTGACCGCGGCACCCGCGCAGGCTGTCACGACGCCGTCGATCGTGGCCAAGGGCGGCTTTGTGATGAACAACGCCACCGGCAAGTCGCTCTACACGAAGGCCGCGGACACCAAGCGGTCGACGGGCTCCACCACGAAGATCATGACCGCGAAGGTCGTGCTCTCCCAGTCGAACCTCAACCTCGACGCCAAGGTCACCATCCAGAAGGCGTACAGCGACTACATCGTCGCCAACACCGCCTCCTCCGCCCACCTGATCGTCGGCGACAAGGTCACCGTCCGCCAGCTCCTCTACGGCCTGATGCTCCCGTCGGGCTGCGACGCGGCGTACGCGCTGGCCGACAAGTTCGGCGCGGGCTCGACGCGGGCCGCGCGCGTGAAGTCGTTCATCGGGAAGATGAACTCGACGGCGAAGTCGCTGGGCCTGACGAACACGAAGTTCGACTCGTTCGACGGCATCGGCAACGGCAACAACTACTCGACGCCGCGCGACCTGACGAAGCTCGCCAGCAACGTGATGAAGAACGCCACGTTCAAGACGGTCGTCAAGACCAAGTCGTACAAGGCCAAGACGATCACCAAGACCGGCAGCACCCGCACGATGGCTGCCTGGACCAACACGAACACCCTGCTCAGCAGCTACAGCGGCACCATCGGCGTGAAGACCGGCTCCGGCCCCGAGGCCAAGTACTGCCTCGTCTTCGCCGCCACCCGCAACGGCAAGACGGTCATCGGCACGGTCCTCGCGTCGACGTCGGTCACCCAGCGCGAGACGGACGCGAAGAAGCTCCTCAACTACGGCTTCGCAAAGATCGGCTGACGTTCGGTCAGCTCGCTTTTATTCGGTACGGAAGGGGCCTGCCGCATGCCAGCGGCGGGCCCTTCGTCGTGGTCCCGCCGGGAGGGTGGGGCGCGAAAGTGTGACAGTTCGGGTGGAAGTGTCACACTTTCATGGGGGAGGTCGCCGCGTGTGGGGTAAACGCCGCCCAGGCTGAGGGGGCGACCTGGAGTATCGGTCCGTTCGGTTCCTTGGAGTCGCGGACGGCGATGGTGGTGGGGAGGTTGCGGGCGACTTCAACGCATTCCTGGCCGGCGTTCCCGCCGCTGTAACTGGACTTGACGAACACGAAGCGGAGCACGGTCTACAGGTCTCTGGTGAATGCCGCCCATGCATTGCGGGTGAGCCGGAGTATCGACCCGTCCACGTCCTTCGAGTCACGAACGACCACCGCGCCAGGAGCATTGCGGGCGACTTCGACGCACTGTTGTCCAGCATCTCCGCCGCTGTAGCTGGACTTGACGAACACGAACTCTGTCACCGGATCTACATCTCCTTGCGAATGGCTTCGATCAGGTCGAGAGCGTTGCGCTCCGCAAGTCCCACCCGTGCGATGCGGTCGAAGATCCGACCGTGCCGGGCTGCGTCATCCTCGCTCTCCAACCAGAGCGTAGAAGAGGGTACGTCCATGTGTACGACGTCCAGGGCACCAGGTTCGGCGAACGAGACAATGCTGAACGCGCCGATCATGCCCGGGTTGGCACCTGCCAGATAGGGCACCACCTGCAAAGTCACCGTGCCCGTGCGCGCCAGATCCAGCAGATGCCCGAGCTGCTCCTTCATCACGGCACGGCCGCCCACGAGTTGGCGTAGCGCTCCCTCGTGCACCACAGCCCACAACTCCAGTGGCCGCTCCGAACGCAGTCGAGCCTGACGAGCCAGCCTGGCCTCCACGAAGGGCTCGATCTCGCCCGGGTCCTCCCACGATCCCGCACCGACGGCCACCGCCCGCGCGTAGTCCGGGGTCTGCAACAGGCCGGGAACAAAGGCGAGTTCCCAGGTACGCATGCTGGTGGCGATGTCCTCCAGTGCCACGTACTCGACCATCGCGGAAAGCTGCGGGTACTGGTTCCACCAACCACGAGCCTTGCGTCTCTCACGGTCCGTCCTCGCAAGGGTCAGCAACCGCCCGATCACCGGCTCGGCCGTCTCGCCGTACAGGTGACAGAGCGCGCGAATGTCCGGGTCGCGAACCGGCACCTGCCCGCGCTCCATCTTCGCGACCTTGGCCACCGACGCCGACAACGCCTCGGCGGCATGCGCCTGACGCAGCCCCCGCACCTCACGCATGCGAAGCAGTTCACCGCCCAGCCGCCGCGCCAGCACGGTCGACACGGACACCCCGCGATCAGGGTTCCGACCTGCCATCTCGCGCTCCCTCCCGACGAGTTGGTCACAGTCTGTGCCGTCGTCGCACTGCGAGCAAGCAAGTTCGAGTAGAAATTTATGGCCTCATACTTGCTGGCCAACCCCGCGCGCCGCTACCGTCAGTACCGAACCACCCACCCAGCGACACCAGTTGGTGGAAGTGCACCACGCTGCCCGCACCCGGTGCAGCACGGCAGAGCCACCCCACCTGGCCCTCGTCCCCCCATCGCACAAGGAGGTGCGCCCCGGTGACCGACTCCTGTCCTCCCGGACTCCCCAAGCCCTACGGCCCGTACGACCACTACGACGCCGTCACCTACACCCCGTACCCGATCAACATCCCCCGCGCCCGCAGACACGTCGCCCACCTCACCACCACCTGGGGACATCCCCACTCCGCCGGCGACGCGGCGCTCCTGGCAAGGGAGTTGTGCACGAACGCCTTACTTCACGGGTGCCTGCGGGACCGCCTGTTCCGTGTGGAGACGTCCTTCACCGGCAACGCACTGCGCGTCGCGGTCACCGACCCGAGAGGTGAGCGGTTCCCGTACCCCCAAACCTCCAGCCCCGACGACCAGTTCGGCCGGGGCCTGCTCATCGTCCGTACGCTGGCCGCCCGTTGGGCCGTGGAGAAGCTCACCGTCGGCAAGACCGTCTGGGCGGAGTTGGACATCCCGAAACATCCAACGGAGCCCGCCCCACGCCGACTTGAAGGCTTCCGAAATCCCTGTCGTCCGTAGGATCATTGCAACCGCAAGTGCCATGTGATGCCGACGTGACGGGGACGGGGATACGGCATGACAGTGCCCGGAATCGGTGAGGGCGGAGGCGGGGGCGGCGGCCCCGACCTGCACGTCACGTCCACCGACCTCACCAAGCTCGCCGGCGACCTCGACGACATGCAGGACCACCTCGACAAGCAGGTCAGGCGCATGGACGCGATCGTCGACCGCATCGAGGCCGGCTGGCGCGGCCCGGCGGCGACGGCGTACCGCGAGTTCCACCGCGCGGCGACCGAGGACGCCGTACGCATCCGCGAAGTGATGAAGCTGCTGGAGCAGGCCGTGCGAATGAGCCGGGACGGCTTCTCCGCGCACGACATCGAGGTGCTGGAGCGGATGCGGAAGATCCAGGTGAACGTCGGCAGCGAGGTCGACAAGCTGTCCACGCCCAACGTGGAGGCGACAGGAGATACGCCGACGCCGCCGCCCCGCAGCAGCCTCGACTCCTTCTGATCCTTCCGCACGCGAGCCGTCAAGTGCCCAGCGCCCAGCCGTAGTTGCCGACCGATATCCAGGGGGATCATGTCGACCGGGGCTTCCGCCGACGACGACCACATAGCCGTCTCCTTCGCCACGCTCCACGACCTCGCCGCCGAGCTGGAGGACATCCTCAAGCAGCTCAACGGCAAACTCGACGACCTCTACGACCGCGCCGAACCGGTCGTCCTGTCATGGAAGGGCGAGGCCCGCGAGGTCTTCGTCCAGAAGCTCGACGAGTGGGACCGCTCGGCGCAGGATCTGCAGGCCGCGCAGAAGTGGCTGCACTCATATGTCACCACCGGTCACTCGAACTACGCGGCGGCTCATCGGGCGGTGCTGCGCGGCTGGGGAGCGGCCTGATGACAGACCGCCCCGGTGACGCCGAACGCCAGCAGGAACGCGACCAGTTGAAGACGGCCGCGCCGAACGCCGGTGGCGGCTTCGACGTACAGCCGCCGCACCTCTACTACTCGTCGGCGGTGGTGCGCGACGGACAGTTCGACTACGACAAGGGAGCCACCCGACTGGTCGGCGCACTCAATGAGTACAGCCAGTCGGCCGGCACCGGATGGGGCCCGGACTCCTTCGCCAACGTCTACATGCAGATCGCCGAGAAGTTCGTCAAGGTCTGGGCGACCAGCGTGCTGAGCGTGGGCGGTGTCGCGGTCGGTCTGACCGTGACCGCCAACAACTACCAGGCGGCGGACTGGTCTTCACGCGGTATGTACGGACCGCCGCCCCGCCGCACCCCGCCGGCCGTCATCGACAGACAGCCCGACTACGGGAAGATCAACGACATCAAGTGGTCCGGGACAGGCGAGGACGCCGACTCGTGGGCCATCTCCGGGGCACTCGGTGAGATCCCGGACTTCCTCGCGGACGTCATGCGGCCCGCCATCGAGTACGGGCTCAACCTCGGCAAGACCCACGAGATCACCCCGGGCGCACGCGACGACGACCTCAAGGGGATGGCCACCGCATGGCGAGAGACGGCGGGCACCGTGCTGAAGGCGGGCGACAACTTCACCGCCGCCATCGACTACATGACCGATCCACAGGGCAACAGCGAATGGCAGGGCGCGATGAAGTCGTTCTGCCAGGCGATCTGGGGGACCACCGCCTGGGGCCGCAACCGTGACGCGCGGGGCAACATCGCGCAGCAGGGCGGCCGCAGTTGGAAGACCTCGGGAACGGTGGCACCCGCGCAACGCCGCCCGATCCTGGAGGTGCTGCACCACACCGCCGACACCGTCCAAAAGACCTGCGCCGACCTGGCCCTGGTCGTGCGCACCTGCCGGACGACCACCGAGAACCTCGCCAAGACGGCGGCTAAGGGGATGGTCGTGGACCTGACGACCGGACTCGACCCGCTGGAACTGTTCAAACTCGCGGCCACCGACATGTTCGGCGAGTTGGTGATGGCCTTCCGCAGGCACATGGACCGGCAGGCCGCGGACAAGGCCGTCGAGATCTACCAGCAGGCTTTCAGCGACGCCGCTGCCAAACTCCTCGAACTGGACTGGGAGTTGGACGAGGCGCTCCGGAGCGCGCCCACGTTCGACGCGGAGGAGGCCAGGGCCGAGGCCTTCGGCGCGCGTGCGCTCAACGACTTCAAGAAGGAACACAAGTGGACCGTGCCGAACGATTCGGCGGGAAACCACAGGTATCCCCTCGACCTGGCGAACCAGGAATACATCGAGAACTCGCACGGCGTCGACAAGCACATCGGGAAAACCGACGCACAGCTCGTGCAGCGGTTGCGCGACCAGAGCAACATTCCTGCGGCATCCACCTTCAAGAATCTGGCTGATGCCCAGAAGTTCACACAGCTGGCCATCGACAAGAACCAGGACGCGATCAGGGACTACCTGAACAGCGGGCCTCCGTATCAACCGTCGAACAAGCCCTTCTTCTACCGTGATGCCCAAGGCCCGGTGACCGGCAGCAGCATTACCAAGGACGAGTACCAGCAAGCAATCAGTTCGCATCGTGAGCCGAACGTGGTCCAGTCTCACGGCGTGCAGATCCGAGTAAAACCCGCCCCGGGCATGGACCCGCCGTTCACGCTCATCACCTCCACGCCCACAGACAACTGAGGAACGACACAGCAGCATGCTTGAGGAAGAGACGATCAACTACTTCCGCTTCTCGGGAGCGCGGACGCTGCTGTCGGCGTTCCGTCATCGCGCCCCCGATCCGATCGAGGAACACGCGGCCGCGCTGGAGCCCTCGCTGCGGTCCCTGTGGCTTGCGGGCGAGAGAGGCGGAAGAAACCTCTACGAGGTCGCCGCCGAGGTTCGTCTGATGGCCGATGCCCTGGAGCCGGGCTTCGCAGGCACCGGGGTGGTGCCCGATGACCTGAGAGAGATGACGACGGGCTGGGAGACGGACGAACCATGGACGGTACTGCGGGGCATCGCCACGCACACCGAGTCCTGGAAGTCGGGCTTCGTGACCAAACTTTCCCGAGCTGTCCCCACAAGCCCGGAACTCGCCTCTCGTTTCCCTCAGTTGAGCGAGTTCCTGTCGAACTACTACGGCCAGGACGGAATCGCCACCGAGGACGACATGACCGAGTCCGAGGGACTCCAACTTTTCATGGATGAATGCCACCGCCACCCCATCTGTCTGTGGTACCTCCCCCCTCTCGTGGCAGAGTGCACGGAAGCACTGGCCATCTTCCACAGCGAGGAATCACTGCACCGGTTCTTCGAGGTCGAACACGGCCTGGGATCAGGCATCCTTGACTGGTCGGACTGGCTACCTCTCATCGTCGAGACCTTCACCACCCATATGCGCGAAGAGCACCCGCCGCACTGGGTTTCCGCGTAATTCGCACCGGCAGGAGTCATGGCATGCGTACCCGCACCGCCACCTACCCCGACCACGAAACCGCCCAATGGGCCACCCAACAGGTCGTCACCGCCAACGAGCAGGTCATCCACCGCTGGCTCGCCCAATCCACCCGCCCCCGTCTGACCATCGAGGCGTCCTGGCCCTCCCGCCCCGAACCTCTCGGCCGGGTCCTGCTCCAGGCGATGATGCTGGCCGGGCGAGACCCCGTCGACGTCCGCGCGGCCCGGGTGATCCTGAAGCGGGACGCATCCCGGCCGCACGGTTTCGCAGTCCACGCCACGTTTCCGATGTACCTGTGATGACGATCCGTAGAGGCTGATCCCCGTGCCCCTGAGCCCCCTCGAACACGACCGCCGCTACGGCGAGTTGGACCAGGTGATCCGCGCCTACGCCGGTCAGCCGGCCGACGACACACCGGACAAGCCGAGCGAGGCACTGGTCGCCTACCTGCGCCACACCTGGCAGAGCCGACCGTGGGCCCTCGCCATCGCGGAGCGGCAACTGCGGGAGTACGCCGACAATCCGCCGGGCCGACTCCGCCTGCGCCTCGGCGAGTTCTACGCCATGCCGGACGTGGGGCTCCCCGAGGGCGAGATCCAGCAATGGATGTACTGCCTCGCCGACCACATCAAGCACAGCGTCGAGGAGGGTGAGGTCCCGCCCCCGGCCACCCCCGCCACCCACTGGGAGTGGCACGCCCGCTTCCCCGAACTCGGTCAGTTCCTCGGCGGATGGTTCTCCCAGGACATGCCGGACGAGTTCGCCAACCACGACGCGGCGATCGACGACTACCGGACCTCGACCGACCCACAACTCGTCGCCCGCCTCACCGGCGAACTGCACGAACTGCTCGCCCTGGACATCGAAGAGTCCGACTACGCCCTCGCCGTAGCCGAGTTGGGGATGGAGGTCGACCCACCGGCGCCGTACTCACCCAGCGGCTGGCTCGCGCTGGTCGCCGACCGGCTCAGTACGCCACGCGCCGACTACGGGGCCCCGGCGCAACAGGGCTGAGCCGCGCACCCCTCACGGAGATGCGCGGCCCCCGACCCCTACCCCCAGGTGATCAGCCGCTTCGGCTGCTCCAGGATCGCCGCCACATCCGCCAGCACCTTCGAGCCCAACTCCCCGTCCACCAACCGGTGATCGAAGGACAACGCGAGCGTCGTCACCTGACGCGGCTTCACCTTGCCCTTGTGGACCCACGGTTGGAGTTTGATCGTGCCCATCGCGAGGATCGCGGACTCGCCGGGGTTGAGGATCGGTGTGCCGGTGTCGATGCCGAAGACGCCGACGTTGGTGATGGTGACCGTGCCGCCCTGCATCGCCGCCGGGGACGTCTTGCCTTCCCTCGCCGTCGACACCAACTCACCCAGCGATTCAGCCAGTTGCGGGAGCGTCTTCGCGTGGGCGTCCTTGATGTTCGGCACGATCAGGCCGCGCGGGGTCGCCGCCGCGATGCCGAGGTTGACGTAGTGCTTGAGGACGATCTCCTGGGCGGCCTCGTCCCAGGACGCGTTGATGTCCGGGTTCCGCTTGACGGCTACCAGCAGGGCCTTGGCGATCAGGAGCAACGGGTTCACCCGTAGGCCCTGCATCCCGTACTTGTCGGACCGCTTCAGTTCCTCGACCAGCTTCATCGTCCGCGTCACGTCCACCGTCACGAACTCCGTGACATGCGGTGCCGTGAACGCCGAACCGACCATCGCCGCCGCCGTCGCCTTGCGGACACCCTTGACCGGGATACGGGTCTCCCGGGTCGTGTCGTACGTCGCGGAAGGCGCCGAAGGCGCGACCGGCTTGGGGGCCTGCACCGGTGCCGGTGCCACCGCCGCGTGCACGTCCTCGCGTGTGATGACACCGTCCGGGCCCGACGGGGTCACCGTCGCCAGGTCCACGCCCAGGTCCTTCGCCAGCTTGCGCACCGGCGGCTTCGCCAGCGGGCGGGACCGCACGGCGGCGGTCCCGGTCGCCTGGCCGTTCAGCTCCGCCTGTACGGCCGCCACCGCCACCATCGCCGCCGACGACGCCTCCTGCGCCGGGATCTCCGCGCCCTTGCGGGGGCGGCGCTTCGTCGCGGACGTGGAGACGCCGTAGCCCACCAGCACCGGCGTACGGGCCGGGGGCTTCGCCTCCTCCGCCGGTGTCTCGGTGGCAGCCTCCACCGGAGCCTCAGCGGGGGCGCCCCCCGCCACGTCCACCGCGATGATGGACGTCCCCACGTCCACCGTCGTCCCCTCCGGGAACCGGAGTTCGCGGACCACCCCGTCGTACGGAATGGGCAGTTCCACCGCCGCCTTCGCCGTCTCCACCTCGCAGACGACCTGGCCGTCGGTGACGGTGTCGCCGGGCTGGACGTACCACTTGAGGATCTCCGCCTCGGTGAGACCCTCGCCCACGTCCGGCATCTTGAACTCGCGTACGGACGCTTCAGTCATCGTCGTCACGACCCTCTCCTCAGTACGCCAGAGCGCGGTCGACGGCGTCGAGCACCCGGTCCAGGCTCGGCAGGTACTCCTCCTCCAGGCGGGCCGGCGGGTAGGGGGCGTGATAGCCGCCCACCCGCAACACCGGGGCCTCCAGGTGGTAGAAGCAGCGCTCCGTGATGCGGGCCGCGATCTCGCCGCCGGAGCCGAAGAACACCGGTGCCTCGTGGACCACGACCAGGCGGCGGGTCTTCTCGACCGAGGTCTGGATCGCGTCGAAGTCCAGCGGGGACACCGAGCGCAGGTCCAGGATCTCCAGTGACCTGCCCTCCTCGGCGGCCGCGTCGGCGACCTCCTGGCAGAGCTTCACCATCGGGCCGTAGGCGGCGAGGGTGAGGTCCGTGCCCTCGCGGACCACGCGGGCCTTGTGGAGGGGGTCGGGGATCGCCTCGGTGTTGACGTCACCCTTGTCCCAGTAGCGCCGCTTGGGCTCGAAGAAGATCACCGGGTCGTCGCTCTGGATGGCCTGCTGCATCATCCAATAGGCGTCCGACGAGTTCGACGGGCTGACGATCTTCAGGCCCGGGACGTGCGCGAACAGCGCCTCGGGGGACTCCGAGTGGTGTTCCACCGCGCCGATGCCACCGCCGTACGGGATGCGGACGACGACCGGGAGCTTGACCTTGCCCAGGGAGCGGGCGTGCATCTTGGCGAGCTGGGTGACGATCTGGTCGTAGGCCGGGAAGACGAAGCCGTCGAACTGGATCTCGACGACCGGGCGGTAGCCGCGGAGGGCGAGGCCGATGGCCGTGCCCACGATGCCCGATTCGGCGAGTGGGGTGTCCACCACCCTGCTCTCGCCGAAGTCCTTCTGGAGGCCGTCGGTGACGCGGAAGACGCCGCCGAGTTTGCCGACGTCCTCGCCCATGATGAGGACCTTGGGGTCGGACTCCAGGGCGGCGCGCAGCGATTCGTTGATCGCCTTGGCCAGCGGCAGGTTCTTGAAAGTCGCGGTCTCCGCCATGTCACTTACCCCCTTCTTCGTCCGCGAACGACGCCTGGTAGGCGGCGAACTGGGCTCTCTCCTCGTCGACGAGCGCGTGCCCGTCCGCGTACACGTGCTCGAAGATGGCGAACCGGTCCGGGTCCGGCATGGCACGGACCGCTTCGCGCACTCGCCTGCCCAACGCCTCGCTCTCCGTCTCCAGTTCCGCGAAAAATCCCTCATCCGCGTGGTTTGAGGCTTCGAGGTACCTGCGCAGGCGCAGGATCGGGTCCTTCGCCTCCCAGGACTCGCGCTCCTCGTCGGCCCGGTACTTGGTCGGGTCGTCGGAGGTGGTGTGCGCGCCCATGCGGTACGTGTACGCCTCGACCAGCGTGGGTCCCTCGCCGTTGCGGGCCCGCTCCAGCGCCCACTTGGTGACCGCGAGGCAAGCCAGGACGTCGTTGCCGTCGACGCGGACGCCCGGGAAGCCGTAGCCCTGTGCGCGCTGGTAGAGCGGGACACGGGTCTGCTTCTCGGTGGGCTCGGAGATGGCCCACTGGTTGTTCTGGCAGAAGAACACGACCGGGGCGTTGTAGACCGCGGAGAAGGTGAACGACTCGGCGACGTCGCCCTGGCTGGAGGCGCCGTCCCCGAAGTACGCGATCACGGCGCTGTCCGCGCCGTCCATGGTCACGCCCATCGCGTAGCCCGTGGCGTGCAGCGTCTGCGAGCCGATGACGATCGTGTACAGGTGGAAGTTGTTGGTGTTGGGGTCCCAGCCGCCGTGGTTGACGCCCCGGAACATGCCGAGCAGGTTGGTCGGATCGACCCCGCGGCACCAGGCGACGCCGTGCTCGCGGTACGTCGGGAAGACGTAGTCGTCCTCGCGGGTGGCCCGCCCGGAGCCGATCTGGGCGGCCTCCTGGCCGAGCAGCGACGCCCACAGGCCCAGCTCGCCCTGGCGCTGCAGGGCGGTGGCCTCGGCGTCGAAGCGGCGGGTGAGCACCATGTCGCGGTACAGGCCGCGGAGCTCATCGGGGGTGATGCCGGCGACGTACTTGTCGTACGGGGCGGTCTTCGCGTTCTTGACTCGCTTGCCCTCGGGCGTCAGCAGCTGGACGAGGTCCGGGTCGGCGCCCTTGGCCTTGCTTCCGGCGCTGCGTCGCGGCTTGCGCGGGGCAGTGCTCTCCACGGTCACGTGTGCTCCTCCGTCGGTCCGGCTCCCCGGGTTCGCCGGGTGCCAGTGCGGCTCACCTGCGCCCCACGGACGCACAGGGTGGGTGCGGTTCGTCGGGAACAGGCGTGACAGGTGCCCCGGCGAGCGCCCTGCAAAAGGCACGTTACCCAGTGCTCCACAATTCTGTGAAACCCCTCCTGACCTGCGTTTTTGCTTGGATTTCCAAGTAAATCGCGAAAGTCGGGAACAAGTCCTGGTCACAGCCTTGCAGGGGGCCGGAACAACGGCACGTTATCTCGCCCACCTCGGGCACGGGAAGAGCCCGTATGTGAGACTTACCGCGTGCGTGGAGACGGAAAAATCAGCGTATTTCTCCTCGATGACCACGAAGTGGTCCGCCGGGGTGTCCACGAGATGCTCTCGGTCGAGGACGACATCGAGGTGGTCGGCGAGGCCGGTACGGCGGCCGACGCGCTGGTGCGGATCCCGGCCACGCGCCCGGATGTGGCGATTCTCGACGTACGGCTCCCGGACGGCAGCGGTGTCGAGGTGTGCCGCGAGATCCGCGCCCGGGACGAGTCCGTGAAGTGCCTGATGCTGACCTCGTTCGCGGACGACGAGGCTCTCTTCGACGCGATCATGGCGGGCGCCTCCGGGTACGTCCTGAAGGCCATCCGGGGCAACGAACTGCTGACCGCCGTACGGGACGTGGCGGCCGGAAAGTCGCTGCTCGACCCGGTGGCGACCGCCCGGGTCCTGGAGCGGCTGCGCAACGGCGGCGCCAAGCAGGACGACAAGTTCGACCGGCTCACCGACCAGGAGCGCAGAATCCTCGACCTGATCGGCGAGGGGCTCACCAACCGGGCGATCGGCGAACGGCTGCACCTCGCGGAGAAGACCATCAAGAACTACGTGTCCAGTCTGCTGTCCAAACTCGGCATGGAGCGGCGCTCGCAGGCGGCGGCCTACGTGGCGCGCAGACAGGTCGAGCAGCAGCGCCATTGAGACCCCTGGGGATCGATTCGGCACCATTGGGACCCCATTAGGGACCAAAGACCCCTCCCCTGGGCACGCGGTCCGGCCGACAGTGTTCCTATGTCCATCGACGCACAGCCCGGCGCCGAACAGCTCGCCGTCGACCTGCTCGCCCGCACCGATCACGGCAGGGTCGCCACCACCCTGCGGGCACTGCCCTTCCTGGCCTTCGCCAGCCACATCGTGCAGGACGGCCGGCTGCTGCTGCGCATGCCCCGGAGCCACGGCTACCACCACGCGTGCGTGGGCAGCGTCGTCGCCTACGGGGCCGACAACCTGGGCTCGGCCGGACCGGACGAGGGCCTGTGGTCCGTGCAGGTCGTGGGCGCGTGCGAGACCCATGAGCCGACGGCCGACCAGGTCGAACGTTTCGGCCCCGCTCCGGCCACGGTGGACGGCGCGTCGTACGAGCCGGTCTATCTGCGCATCGAGCCGCAGTTGGGCACCGTGCACTCGACGGACGACGGCCTGGAACGGCACTTCGGGCACCCCCTGTGACCGAAAGTGACCATCGACGACCGAGCGGTGACTTTCTGTGACAAACCGCAGCTCAAGGGCCCGTCCCGTGCCCTAGCATCGGCCGCGTGCCGCCCTTACGTGTACCACCCCCCGTGCTCCACGCGCCCCCGCTGGGCGCCCTCCTCCGCCAGTACGCCGCCGGGTCCGCCGTCACCTGTGATCCCGTCGAGCAGGGCCTGCTGAACCGCGGCTACCGGCTCCGCACGACCCGCGGCCGCTACTTCCTCAAACACCACTTCGACCCCGAGACCGCGGACCCGGCGGCGATCGCCCGCCAGCACACCGCGACCCGCCGCCTGGCCGACCTCGGCGTCCCCGTGGCACCCCCGCTGCCCGCCCGCGACGGCCGTACGGTCGCCGTCGTCGGCGGTCACGCCTACGCCCTGCACCCCTGGATCGACGGCAGGCACCGCCACGGCGGCCAGTTGACCACCGTCCAGTGCGGACGCCTCGGCGCGCTGCTGGGGGTCGTCCACGCGAGTCTGGAGCGGGTCATGCCGGGGCGCCGGGAGGAGTGTGCGCCGGGTGCCGACCCCGCCGACACCTTCGCCCTCATCGACGACCTCCTCGGGCACGTCCGCCGGCACCAACCCGCCGACGCCTTCGACGAACTGGCCCGCCACCGGCTCCTGGAGCGGCGGGAGCTGCTGGAACGGCACGCGGACCGGCGTCCGCCGCGCGGGGCCTCCGTGGGGTGGGTGCACGGGGACTTCCACCCGTTCAACCTGCTCTACAAGGGCGACGCCCCCGCCGCGATCGTCGACTGGGACCGCCTCGGCGTACAGCCCCGCGCGGAGGAGGCCGTACGCGCCGCCGCGATCTTCTTCGTACGGCCCGACGGTGCCCTCGACCTGCCGAAGGTGCGGGCCTACGCGCACGCGTACCGGCGTTCGGCGCGCGCCTCGCCCTCCGAACTCGCCGCCGCCGTGCACCGGGTGTGGTGGGAGCGGCTCAACGACTTCTGGATGCTGCGCTGGCACTACGAACGCGGCGACACCCGCGCGGACCCCCAGTTCCCGGCGGCCTCGGCACTCGCCGTGTGGTGGACGCGGGAGTACGACGCGGTGTGCGAGGCGTTCGCGGAGAGCGCCCCATAGGGGCTGTGAAAAACAGCACGCGCGCGTGGACCCCTGTTACGGGGTGCACGCACGCGTGAACTTCTTTGGTGCCGGTGATCCGAGCCGGGTCAGCCGCCGCCCAGGGCGCCCGCGACAGTGCCCGCGTCGGTACCGCCGTCGGCACCGGTGCCACCCGTGTCCGTCGGGTTCGCCGAGGTCGTCGCGGACGGGGTGTTCGACGGCTCCTTGGTGGCCGACGGGGTCGGCGTGTTCGACGGCTCCTCGGTGGCCGTCTCGGTCGGGGTGTACGAGGGCGTGGGCGTCGGCGTGTACTGCGAACCGGAACTCGTGCCGCTGTCGTCCGTGTTCGTGTCGGTCGGCGAGGCCGTCGTATCGTCGCTCGGCGTCTCGGTGGCCGTGTCGTCGGTCGCGGACTGCGAGGTGGTCGGCGACTGGGTGGTGCCCGAACCGCCGCTGCCGTTGCCGGTGTTGTTCAGCGCCAGCGCGACGCCCGCCGCTATGGCGATCACCGCGAGCACGGCGAGAATCCACAGCTTGCCGCGGCCGTTGCCGTGGTTGCCGTGCCCCTCGAAACCGCCGTCGTCGCCGTTGCCGTAGCCGCCGGGCAGGATCGGCTGCGGGATCTGCGTGGTGCCGGAGGCGTCCTGGGGCATCGCGGTCGTACCGGCGAAGCCCCCGGGCGGGGTCCCCTGCCCGTTGGCCACGGTCACGGGCCCGGTGTTCCAGGTGCCGGTGTGGCCGCCCTGGTCGTAGAGCATCTGCAGGCCGTACTGGACGAGCCCGCGCATCTCCTCGGCCGTCTGGAAACGGTCGTCCGGGTCCTTGGCCAGGGAGCGCATGACGAGGCCGTCGAGCTCCGGCGGGCAGACGCCGTTCGACGTCTGGGACGGCGGGACCGGGATGTCCTGGACGTGCTGGTAGACCACGGACAGGGGCGTCTCGCCGGTGAACGGGGGCCGCAGCGCGAGGAGTTCGTAGAGGAGGCAGCCCGTCGCGTACAGGTCGGAGCGGTGGTCGACGGCCTTGCCGAGCGCCTGCTCCGGCGAGAGGTACTGGGGCGTGCCCATGACCATGCCGGTCTGCGTCATCGTCGTGGACGCCCCGTGCAGGGCGCGCGCGATGCCGAAGTCCATGACCTTGACGGCGCCGTTGTGCGTGATGATCACGTTCGCGGGCTTGATGTCGCGGTGCACGATGCCGTGCTGGTGCGAGTAGGCGAGCGCCTCCAGCACCCCGGAGACGATGATCAGGGCCTGCTCGGGCCCAGGCGCCTCGGCGTTGAGGAGGAGGTCGCGGATCGTGCGGCCCTCGACGATCTCCATCACGATGTACGGCACCGACATGCCGCCCACGTAGTCCTCGCCGGAGTCGTACACGGCGACGATCGCGTGGTGGTTGAGCCCGGCCACCGACTGGGCCTCGCGCGTGAAGCGGGCCTTGGACGTCGGGTCCTCGGCCAGGTCCGAGCGGAGCAGCTTGACCGCGACCGTGCGCCCGAGCCGTACGTCCTCGGCCGCGAAGACCTCGGCCATACCGCCCCGGCCCAGTCTGTGGGTCAGCCGGTACCGGCCGTCGCCGACCAGTCCGCCGTTGCCCCACAGCTCCGGTGCGTCCGACATTCCGCCGCCGCCAGCCGCCTCGGGGTCGGACGGGCCCTGAGCGTGCTGCTGTGCCATCAGTCCTCGCCGTCGTTTCTGCCCGCGGTGCGCGCGGTGTTGTTACGGTCTCCGTCGGCCACGCTACAGGCTCGGCGCAAGCCTCCGGTCCGGGATCGGTGCCGGAATCGTCCGGAGACGGACCGGCCATCAAATCGGTATCACGCGCCGTCGTGCAAATTCTGTGTACCGCCGGTACAGCACCTGTAACGCTTCCACGACTCTTCTTTCGCGTACGGTCACGGAACGGGCACCGCGCTTGACGTGTCAGTGCCCTCCGGCAGACTTGGCCGGGAATCGCACATTCGATCACTGAGCCGGCGCCGATGGGGGACACGGAAACATGAGCCAGGACGGCGCACAGGGCCGGTATGCGGGGCGCGCGCTCGCAGGTGGCCGCTATCAACTGCGCGACCTGCTCGGCGAGGGCGGCATGGCCTCCGTGCACCTGGCGTACGACTCGGTGCTCGACCGCCAGGTCGCGATCAAGACACTGCACACCGAACTCGGCCGGGAACAGGCCTTCCGCGAGCGCTTCCGCCGCGAGGCCCAGGCCGTGGCCAAACTCACCCACACCAACATCGTCTCGGTCTTCGACACCGGCGAGGACGCCCTCGACGGCACGACGATGCCGTACATCGTCATGGAGTACGTCGAGGGCCGCCCGCTCGGCTCCGTACTCGACGAGGACGTACGGCAATTCGGCGCGATGCCCGCCGACAAGGCGCTGAAGATCACCGCGGACGTGCTGGCCGCGCTGGACATCAGCCACGAGATGGGCCTGGTCCACCGGGACATCAAGCCGGGCAACGTGATGATGACCAAGCGCGGTGTCGTCAAGGTCATGGACTTCGGCATCGCCCGCGCCATGCAGTCCGGCGTCACCTCGATGACGCAGACCGGCATGGTCGTCGGCACCCCGCAGTACCTCTCGCCGGAGCAGGCGCTCGGCCGGGGCGTGGACGCGCGCAGCGACCTGTACTCGGTCGGCATCATGCTGTTCCAACTGGTCACCGGGCGGATCCCGTTCGACGCGGACTCGCCGCTGGCCATCGCGTACGCGCATGTGCAGGAGGAGCCGGTCGCGCCCTCCTCGATCAACCGTTCCCTGCCGCCGGCCGTGGACGCGCTCGTCGCCCGCGCGCTGAAGAAGAACCCGAACGAGCGCTTTCCCAGCGCCGAGGCCATGCGCGACGAGTGTCTGCGCGTCGTGTCCTCGCTGCACGCGGCGACCCCGAGCATCGTGCCGGGCGCACCCTCGCAGAGCGGCGCGGGCGTCGCCTCCGCGGTGTTCCCGCCGGTCGACCAGGCGGCCCCGGCACCCACCGGCCCCGTACAGACGCCGTACCAGCCGGGTCCCTACGGCGGCACGCCCGCTCCGGCCTACGGCTATCCGCAGCAGGCGGGCTACCAGCCGCAGCCCTCGGTCGGGTTCGGGCAGCAGGGCATCGCGACCCCGCCGCCGTACAACCTGAACCCGCAGCACCCGACGCCGGCCTCCGGGGGACGCGGCGGCAAGAACAACAAGCCGGTGATCATCGGCGCGATCGTGGTCGCTCTCGTCGCGGTCGGCTCGCTGATCACGGCCCTGGCGATGTCCAACGGCGGCGCCGCCGACCTGAAGGGCAGCAACGGCAGCAGCTCCAGCGCGAGCGCATCGGCGACCGCGGTCGAGGGTCACCGCGGGCCGGACACGTCGAAGACGATCGAGACGACCGCGTGCACGGAGCCGCAGGAGTCGTACAACGACCCCACCAAGATCCAGGTCCCGGACTTCCAGTTCAAGTACATCGGGTCGGTCAAGGCCTGCCTGCAGGCCGCGGGCTGGAAGGTGAAAGTCACGTCCGTCGACGAGAACACGTACGGCGAGGGCTCCATCAGGGATCAGTTCCCCTCCGCCGGCACGGACGTCGATCCGAAGAAGATGCCGGAGATCGAGCTCAGCGTCTCGACGGGCAACCCGCCCCAGTAACGAGTACAGGGTGGAGCCGCGAGCGGCCCCACCCCACTGACATCCCGCTGAGCCGTCAGTTGTACGGGTTGTACTTCAGAGTGCTGGAGCAGATGGTCTCCAGCGTATTTCCCTCGAAGGCCCCGGCCTGGACCCGCACGGCAGCGATGCCGTTCGTCGACGACGCCGACGTGTCGTAGGTCGCCGACTCACCGGAGCTGCTGCCGTTGAAGTGGTGCCAGCTCCACGCGATGTTGTCTCCGTCGTCCTCGCCGCATCCCGGCCCCACTCGTCGGGGTCCCCCATGGACATCCCTAGAGGTACGGCCCCCCTACCCGGCCGCCCGGCAGCCCTTCCTCGGTGCCGTCGCCGGCACCCGGCGGCAGGGCCCGGCGCATCTGCTCCAACTGGGCCCGCGCGGCCATCTGCTGGGCGAACAGCGTGGTCTGGATCCCGTGGAAGAGTCCCTCCAGCCAGCCCACCAACTGGGCCTGCGCGATACGCAGTTCCGCGTCGCTCGGGATCGCCTCGTCCGTGAACGGCAGCGAGAGCCGCTCCAGCTCCTCGACCAGCTCCGGCGCCAGCCCGTCCTCCAGCTCCTTCACCGAGCTGGCGTGGATCTCCTTGAGCCGCACCCTGCTCGCCTCGTCGAGGGGAGCCGCACGCACCTCCTCGAGAAGCTGTTTGATCATGCTGCCGATCCGCATGACCTTGGCCGGCTGCTCCACCATCTCCGTCACCGGGATCTCGCGGGAGTCCTCGTCCCCGGTGCCACCGAGCGCCATCCCGTCCTGTCCCACGACCAGGATCTGAGGCTTCTCCGGTGACCTTTCGTTCCTCGGCATCTCCATGCCGCCATTCTCTCGCACTCGTACACCTCACCACCGTGGTGCCCCCCTAGAAGGGTGATCCAGCGTTTCCGCTTGGCCGAACCCGGAGTGCCGGAGCGTCCGGCCGATGTGACGCTGGTTGCGTCGATCTTGCCGCCTCGGCTCGGGAGGGGGTCACGCACGTGACTCCATGGCTGCGTACAACGGGACTGCTGCTTGTGCTGGGCACGGGTGCGGTGGTGGGCCCTTACGGGGGTGTCCTGGCGTACGGCGTGGGGATGGGGCGGAGGTGGGGGGTGCGACGGCTGTGGTTGCCGTCAGCGGTGATGGCGCTACGGCTGCGGCCCGCGCTACGACTGCTTCCGCGCCCGGCGGTGACTCCGGCCCCGGCTCCCGTCCCGGTTCCCCCGGCCCCGGCTCCGATACCGGCCGCCTCCCCGCACAACCTCATCCGCGTCCACCGGCCCACGCACCCGGCCCAGGTGATGCCCTGGCCCCCGCTCCCGCCTCCCCCGACCCCTCCAGAGCCGGAAGCCAGGCGGGCGAAGGACGGGAACGGCCGGGCCGCACCGCGGAACCGACCGCCGACGAGGACGAGGACGAAAGCGGAGGAGGAGGAGGAGGGGATGGCGGCGGAGGAGACGGCGACGACACGGCCGGCCTGAAAGCGGACGGTGACGACGACGGAAGCCAATCGGCCAGTCCCGCCAGTCCCGCTCCCGCAGACTCCGCGTCCGACCAGGAGGCGGCACCCGTGCCGTCCTCGCCGCCGCTCCAGCCCCTGCACCAGACCGTCAGCCGCGCCGAGGGCTCCGCCGAGCCCGTGCTGCGGATCCTGCCGCTGGGCAGCGGCCTGATCCTCATCGGGCTCGGCCTGGGCCTCGCCTTCATCGCCCTCCGGGTGCGCCGGAGCTAGAACCCGCCGGGCCTACGGCGCGACGAGCAGCACCTTCCCGATGTGCCCGCTGTCCTCGACCACCTGGTGCGCGCTCGCCGCCTCGCTCATCGGCAGCTCCCGGTCGACGACCGGCCGCACGTGACCACCCTCGATCAGCGGCCACACGTGCTCGCGTACGGCCGCGACAATGGCCGCCTTCTCGCCGAGCGGACGGGCCCGCAGCGAGGTCGCACTGATCGCGGCCCGCTTGCCGAGGAGGGTGGCGATGTTCAGCTCGGCCTTGATGCCGCCCTGCATCCCGATGATCGCGAGCCGACCGTTGACGGCGAGGGCCTGGACGTTGCGGTCCAGGTACTTGGCGCCCATGTTGTCGAGGATGACGTCGGCGCCCGCACCATCCGTGGCCTGCTGGATCTCGGCGACGAAGTCCTGCTCGCGGTAGTTGATCAGAATGTCGGCGCCGAGTTCGGCGCAGTAGTCGAGCTTCTCCTTGGTACCCGCCGTGACGGCGATCTTCGCGCCGACGGCCTTGGCGAGCTGGATCGCCATGGTGCCGATGCCGCTGGAACCGCCGTGCACGAGGAGCGTCTCGGCGGGGCGGAGGTGGGCGACCATGAAGACGTTCGACCAGACCGTGCAGACCACCTCGGGCAGCGCGGCGGCCTGCTTCAGGTCGAGGCCGGCGGGCACGGGCAGCAGCTGCCCGGCCGGAACGGCCACCTTCTCGGCGTAACCGCCGCCCGCGAGCAGCGCGCACACCTCGTCGCCGACCGACCATCCGGACACCCCGGGGCCGATCTCGGTGATCCGGCCGGAGCATTCGAGGCCGGGGTAGGAGGACGCGCCGGGCGGCGGGTCGTAGAAGCCCTGGCGCTGCATGATGTCGGCCCGGTTGACGGCACTGGCCACCACCTCGACCAGGACCTCGCCCTCGCCGGCCACCGGATCCGGGACCTCGCCCCACACCAGCGCCTCGGGTCCACCAGGTTCGGGAATCGTGATCGCATACATGAGGCCGACGCTACTCCTCGTCATGCGGCCGACCGCCGAAGGTGTGTCACTCCGGCAACGGCCGGGTGTCCGGCGCGACCTGCGAACCCGGCGAGACCCGCACGATCGTGATGAGCCGGTCCGTCAGCTGAAGGGTCCCGATGGCCGGATCGTCGTAGCCGAGCACCCGGTGCCCGCGTACGACGCTCACCACCAGGTCGTCCGTGTCGCGCGGCGACCTGCCCACCTCGGCCTTTATGACCGGGCGTTCCGTCATGTCGAGCCCGCTGCCCTGCTGGATGAGGTCCTCCATGACCATGCCGGCGGCGGGGCTGAGCACGGAGAGGCCGAGCAGGCGGCCGGCCGCGCTGGCGCTGGTGATGACGGCGTCGGCGCCGGACTGCTTGAGCAGCGGCGCGTTCTCCTCCTCGCGGACCGCGGCCACGATCTTCGCGCCGCGGTTGAGCTGCCGCGCCGTGAGGGTCACCAGCACGGCCGTGTCGTCGCGCTGTGTCGCGATGATGATCTGCCGCGCCTTGTGCACCTCGGCGCGCTTGAGGACCTCGCTGCGGGTGGCGTCGCCGACGACTCCGACATATCCCTCGCTGCTCGCCGCCTCGATCGCCTTCCCACTGGGGTCGACCACGACGACCTGTTCCTTCTTCAGCCCCGTCGCGCACACGGTCTGGATCGCCGACCGCCCCTTCGTCCCGAAGCCGATGACGACGGTGTGATCCCGCAACGTGGACCTCCAGCGGTTGAGACGCCATTCCTCCCGCGTGCGTTCGGTGAGGACTTCGAGGGTGGTGCCGACGAGGACGATCAGGAACAGCACTCGCAGCGGCGTGACGACGAGGATGTTGGTGAGCCGGGCGCCGTCGCTGACCGGGGTGATGTCGCCGTAGCCGGTGGTCGAGAGGGTGACCGTGGCGTAGTAGAAGGCGTCGAGGAAGTCGACCGAGCCGTCCGAGTTGTCGTTGTAGCCCTCGTGGTCGGCATAGACGATCAACGCGGTCGCGACGAGCAGGAACAGCGCGATGGACAGCCGTTTCGCGACCTGCTGGAAGGGGTGCTCAACCACTTTCTTCGGGAGTTCCACCCGATGGGTCACGAGATGCTCGTCCGCCTGGCGGGCGATCGCATCATGGCCCGATTGTTTCACGTGAAACACACCCCGATCCCGGCGGCCGCCCAGGGCAGATCGATGAGCTCCGTCTGCTGCCCCTGCCGCGCACCACCGGGCGGTACGACCGCGAGTGCGTCGGCCGCCGCGATCCCGCGCAGCATGGCCGGGCCGTTGTAGTGCAGCGGCACGGCAGAGTCGCCGCGCAGGACGGCGGGGATGAGCCGGGTGTCGTACGGATGCCCGTGCACCGCGTCCTGGAGGGGCAGCGCGTACGGCTCCGGGGCGGGGTGTGCCGACAGGGTCCGCAGCAGCGGTTCGGCGAGGGTGAGCAGGCCGGAGATCGCGGCGAGCGGGTTGCCGGGCAGGCCGACGAGGTGCTGGTCGTCCTTGATGCGGGCCAGCAGCATGGGGTGGCCCGGGCGTACCTTCACGCCGTCCACCAGGAGTTCGGCGCCGATACGGCGCAGGGTGGGGCGGACGTGGTCGACCGGGCCGGAGGCGGTGCCGCCGGTGGTGACGATGAGGTCGGCTCCGCTGGCGGTGATCGCCTTGTGCAGCGCCTTCGCGTCGTCGCCGAGCCGGCGGACCGCGGTGACCTCGGCGCCGAGCGCGCGCAGCCAAGACGGCAGCATCGGCCCGAGCGCGTCCCGGATGAGCCCGTCCCGGGGCAGCCCCTCGGTGAGCAACTCGTCGCCCAGGATGAGGACTTCGACCCGGGGGCGGGGTACGGCGGTGAGCGTGTCGTACCCGGCGGCCGCGGCGAGACCGAGCACCGCCGGGGTCACCAGGGTGCCGCCGGGCAGCAGATGGTCGCCGCTACGGCACTCCTGGCCACGCGGGCGGATGTCCTGGCCGTGTCCGACGTCCCGGACCACGTGGAGGCGGCCCTTGTCGTCGGTGCGGCCGTGCTCGCTGCGGATGACGGCGGTGGCGTCCGCGGGGACCCGGGCGCCCGTCGCGATCCGCACGGCCTCGCCGTCGCTCAGCGGCTCCGGCTGCGCGTGCCCGGCGAGCACCCCGTCCTCGCGTACGGCCCAGGGGCCGGGGCCCGCGACCGCCCAGCCGTCCATCGCCGAGGTGTCGAACGAGGGCAGGTCACTCAGGGCGACGAGCGGCGCGGCCAGGACGAGGCCGAGCGCGGCGTCGAGGGTCACGGAGACGGGGGCACGGCGGGAACCGGTGCGTGCGGCGCGGCCGGCGATCGCGCGGGCCTCGGGCCAGGGGGTGGCCTTGTGCTGGTCGGTGTCGGGCTTGCGAGGGGTGCCCTGCGGTGAGTGTGAGGGGGAGGTCGACGGTGGGGGCACGGCGGGGTCGCCGTTGCTGCTGCCTTCGTTCACGAGGGCGAGGACCTCCTCGACGTCGAGGAGGTCCTCGGTGTCCTGGGCGTGCTCACCGGCGTGAATACCGCGCGCGGTCATCAGGCGACGTCCGGACCCGGGGCGGACGCCGGGGCGTCGGGCTCGGCACCGGATGCGGCGTCCGGCTTGGCGTCGGACGGGGCTTCCGGGGTCTCCTCGTCCGCCCATCGCAGCGCGAGCGCGGCGGCCTTGCGGGCGGCCTCGGCTACGGCTTCGGGGCCGCCCTTGCCCTGCGCCGCCGCGTAGCCGACCAGGAAGGTGGTCAGCGGTGCGGCGGGCCTGGCCACCCCGTGGGCGGCGTCGCGGGCGAGGTCGAGCAGGATGCCGGTGTCGACGTCCAGGTCGATGCCCAGTTCGTCCTTGACTGCGGAAATCCATTCATCCAACACGTGCCCATGCTCCCTGATGCGTGCCCTGGCGGTGGCGAGGTCGTCCCAGGTGTCGCAGTCGAAGGACGCGACGGGGTCGGGGACGCGGGTGAGATCGAGCGCGGCGGTCAGCCGGCGCAGGGGCAGCCCGGTGAGGCCGCCGCCCGCAGCGGAGCCGCCGACAGATGCAGCTGAGGTGAGTGCGGTCAGCTCCCGGCGGAGGGCCGACGCGCGGTACGCGGCCACGAGTGGCTGGTCGCGCCCGTCGGCGTCGGTGAGCAGTACCCCTTCGGCGCCGCTGCTCCGCAGAGCGGTCAACAGCCGCCGTACGGTCGCCACTTCGAGGAACGGCAGGTCGGCCGAGAGGACCACGACGGCGACGGCGGTGGTGTGCCGCAGACCGGCGTCGAGCGCGGCGACCGGGCCCGCGCCGGGCGGGTCCTCACGCGCCCAGCGCACCGGCCGGGGGACGGGCCTCGGGTCGGCTACGACGACCGTGGTCCCGGCGTCGGCACAGGCGCCGAGCACCCGGTCGAGCAGCGCCCGGCCGCCGACCCGCAGGCCCGGCTTGTCGGCACCGCCGAGCCGCCGGGCGGCACCACCGGCGAGCACGACGGCGTCATAGGCGTCGCGAACGGCGTCGGGGGGCTCGTACGCGGTCACCCCCCGAGTATGCGTCCCGCCCTGATCACAAGGAACTTGTCCGCGCCGCAGTGATCACAGGTTGCGCAACAGCACCGCCGGCTGTTCCACGCAGTCCGCCACATATCGCAGGAAACCTCCCGCCGTGCCGCCGTCGCACACCCGGTGGTCGAAGGTGAGCGAGAGCTGGACGACCTGCCGCACCGCCAACTCGCCCTCGTGCACCCAGGGTTTGGGGACGATACGGCCGACGCCGAGCATGGCCGCCTCGGGGTGGTTGATGATCGGCGTGGAACCGTCGACGCCGAACACCCCGTAGTTGTTCAGCGTGAAGGTTCCGCCGGTGAGGTCCCCGGGCGTGAGTGTCCCCGCCCGGGCAGCCGCGGTCAGCCGGGCGAACTCGGCGCTCAACGCCTCCGCGTCCCGCGTCTGCGCGTCCCGTACGACGGGCACGACCAGCCCGCGCTCGGTCTGCGCGGCGAAGCCGAGGTGGACCCGGTCGAACCGGACGACCTCCCGCGCCTCCATGTCCACGCTGGAGTTGAGCTCGGGGAACCGGGCCAGCGCTGCCGTGCAGATCCTGGCGAGGAGGGCGAGCACGGAGATCTTGGGCCCACCGGCGGCGTTCATGGCCGCGCGGGCACGCATCAACTCCGTCGCGTCGGCGTCCACCCAGCAGGTCGCGTCGGGGATCTCCCGGCGACTGCGGGAGAGCTTGTCGGCCACGGCGCCCCGGATGCCGCGGAGGGGGGTGCGGGTGACTCCGTCGGTGTCGGTCGTGGTCGTGGTCGTGGGGAGCGTGGCCGGGGGGAGGAGGGTCGCTTCCTGTGTGGTCGCCTCCTGGGTCGCCGCCGCGCGGAGCGCCTGCTCGACGTCCGCCCGGAGGATCAGCCCGTCCCGCCCGGAACCCGTCAACTCCCGTAGTTCCAGGCCGTTCTCCCGCGCGAGGCGTCGCACGAGGGGTGAGATCACGGGTACGGGACCGTCGTCGCGACCGCCGGTCTCAGCGGCGGGGGCATCGGCCACCGACGTCACGACATCCGCCGCCATCCGCCGTACTCTCCGCCGCCGCGCCGGAGGCGCCCCCGTGCCGTAACCCACCAGCACGTTCCCCGAACCCTCGGTCTCGGCGCCGGTCTCATCTGTGACGTCAGAGGCCGGTGCCCCCACCGCGACCGTCAACAGCGGTGACCCTACGGGCAGTTCCGTGCCCTCCTCGCCGAAGCGGGCCGTGACCACGCCTCCGTACGGGCAGGGGACCTCGACCATCGCCTTGGCCGTCTCGACCTCGACGACCGGCTGGTCGATGGCGACGACGTCGCCGACCTGGACCAGCCAGCGCACAATCTCCGCCTCGGTGAGGCCCTCGCCGAGGTCGGGGAGCTTGAACTCCAGCACCTGTGCCATCAGTTCTCGGCCTCCCACTGCAACCGGCCCACGGCGTCCAGGATCCGGTCGACGCCTGGCAGATGGTGCCGCTCCAGCATCGGCGGCGGATACGGGATGTCGAACCCGGCGACGCGCAGCACCGGCGCCTCCAGGTGGTGGAAGCAGCGCTCGGTGACTCGGGCGGCGATCTCGCCGCCCGGGCCGCCGTAGCCGCCCGACTCGTGCACGACGAGCGCGCGGCCGGTCCGCCGTACGGACGCGCACACCGTCTCGTCGTCGAAGGGCACCAGGGAGCGCAGGTCGACGACTTCGAGGTCCCAGCCCTCGGCCCGGGCCGCCTCGGCGGCTTCGAGGCAGACGGGCAGGGACGGGCCGTAGGTGATGAGCGTGGCGCTGCGGCCCGGGCGGCGCACTACCGCGCGGCCTATCGGTTCAACGGGTGACGGCTCGTCGGGGTTCCAGGAGTCCTTCGACCAGTACAGGCGCTTGGGCTCCAGGAAGACGACCGGGTCGTCGGAGGCGATGGCGGCGCGCAGCAGGCCGTAGGCGTCGGCGACGGTCGCGGGGGTGACGACGTGGAGGCCCGGGGTCGCCATGTAGTACGCCTCGGAGGAGTCGCTGTGGTGCTCGACGCCGCCGATGCCGCCGCCGTAGGGGACGCGGATGGTGATCGGCAGGGGCATGGCGCCGCGGGTGCGGTTGCGCATGCGGGAGACGTGGCTGATCAGTTGCTCGAACGCCGGGTAGGCGAAGGCGTCGAACTGCATCTCCACGACCGGGCGCAGGCCGTACATCGCCATGCCGACGGCCGTGCCGAGGATGCCCGCCTCGGCGAGGGGGGTGTCCGTGCAGCGGTCCTCGCCGAACTCCTTGGCGAGTCCGTCGGTGACCCGGAAGACACCGCCGAGGGTGCCGACGTCCTCGCCCATGACGTGCACCGTGGGATCGGCGGCCATGGCGTCGCGCAACGCGCGCGTGAGGGCCTGCGCCATGGTGGCGGGCTTGAGGGCGACGGTGGTCATCAGTGCGTCCCTTCCTGTTCCGCCGCCAGCTCCGCCCGCAACTGGGCTTCCTGCTCGCGCAGTTGAGGGGTGGGCTCGGCGTACACCTGGGTGAACAGGTCCATGGGGTCGAGCACCGGGTCCTGGTTCATGTGCGCGCGCAGCTCGGCCGCCATGGTCTCGGCGGCGTCGCGCGCGGCCCGGATGCCGTCCTCGTCGATGAGCCCGCGCTCGGTGAGTTCGTGCTCCAAAAGGGCGATCGGGTCGTGCGCGCGCCAGGTCTCGACCTCGGTGTCGCCGCGGTAGCGGGTCGCGTCGTCGGCGTTGGTGTGGGCCTCGATGCGGTAGGTGATGGCCTCGACGAGCGTGGGACCGCCGCCCTCGCGCGCGTGCCGTACGGCGTCGGCGAGCACCTCGTGCACGGCGACCGCGTCGTTGCCGTCGACCAGGCGGCCGGGCATGCCGTAGCCGACGGCCTTGTGGGCCAGCGACGGGGCCGCGGTCTGCTTGGCGAGCGGGACGGAGATCGCGAAGCCGTTGTTCTGGACGAGGAAGACGACCGGGGCCTGCCAGACGGCGGCGAAGTTCAGCGCCTCGTGGAAGTCGCCCTCGCTGGTGCCGCCGTCGCCGACCATGGCGAGCGCGACCACGTCGTCGCCCTTGAGGCGGGCCGCGTGGGCGAGGCCGACGGCGTGCGGGAGCTGGGTGGCGAGCGGGGTGCACAGGGGGGCGATGCGGTGCTCGCGCGGGTCGTAGCCGGTGTGCCAGTCGCCCCGCAGCAGGGTGAGGGCCTGCACGGGGTCGAGGCCGCGGGCGACGGCGGCGAGGGTGTCGCGGTAGCTGGGGAAGAGCCAGTCCTGCTCCTGGAGGACCAGCGCGGCGGCGACCTCGCAGGCCTCCTGGCCGGTGGTGGAGGGGTACACGGCGAGCCGGCCCTGCTTGGTGAGGGCCGTGGCCTGCGCGTTGTACCGGCGGCCGCGCACCAGCTCGGCGTACAGCCGGCGCAGCAGCCCGGGGTCGGCCTGCGCGGCCGCCTCGGTGCCGAGCACGCGGTACGGCGCGGCGTCGGGCAGCAGCGGCGCGGGGTCCGTGCGCGGCTGCCAGGCGGGCGGCGGTGTGGGCCGGTACGCGCCCCGCTGCTCCATGACCGTCATGACGGCACCTCCTCAGGGGAGTGGCTCGGAGAGGCGCGTCGGACGTGCGGCGCCTCCCTACCGATTGTTCGGTCGTCGGCACATTTTGGCTACAGGCACCTCCAGGCTGTGGACAAACGGTTCTCCACAGCCTGAAATGAACGCAGTACGTCCATGGTAGGGAGGCGGGGGGACATGGCACCTGAACAAATGGCCGAAGGCCCGGAGGCGGGCAACACTCTGCCGCCACCGCGTCCGCTGGACGCCATTGATCAGGACATCCTGCAGATGCTCCAGGCGGACGGCCGCGCGTCGATAAGGTCGGTCGCCGAACGGGTGCATGTCTCGCGTGCCAACGCCTACGCGCGGATCAACCGGCTCATCGAGGACGGCGTCATCCGCGGTTTCGGCGCCCGGGTCGACCACGAACGCGCGGGTCAGGGCACGTCGGCGTACATCACCCTGAAGATCGTGCAGAACTCCTGGCGCACGGTCCGCGAGCAGCTGAGACTGCTCCCGGGTGCCTCGCACATCGCGCTGGTGGGCGGCGACTTCGACGTCCTGCTGCTGGTGCACACGCCGGACAACCGGGCGCTGCGCGAGCTGGTCCTCACCCGGCTCCAGGCGATCCCCGAGGTGCTCAGCTCGCGCACGCTGCTGGTGTTCGAGGAGGAGGACCTGGAGCCCCAGAGCTGACCTTCTTCGGCTCAGCCCTGGCTCTGCGCGCGCAGCCCGGAGAAGACCAACTGGGCCACCGCGTCGGTCACTTCGCGCTCGCCCATGCCCCGCCCGTCGGGCCGGTACCACTCCACGATGGAGTTGATCATCCCGAAGACGAGCCGGGTCGCGAGCCGTACCTCCACGTCACCGCGCAGATCGCCGTCGGCCGCCGCCGCCTTCAGCAGCTCGGCCACCCGGTGGTCGAAGTCGCGGCGCCGCTCCAGGGCCCACCGCTCGGTGCCGGTGTTGCCGCGCACCCGCAGCAGCAGCGTCACGTACGGCAGTTCGGAGGTCAGCACCTCGACCATCCGCCGTACGACGTACTCCAGCCGCTCGACGGCGCGCCCCACGCGTGCGTGCTCCTCGTCGAGGATCCCGAAGAGGCCGTCCAGGGCGCGGCTGACCGCACGGCGGAGCAGTTCCTCCTTGCCGGTGACGTGGTGGTAGATCGACGACTTGGAGATACCGGCCGCCTTGGCGAGGTGCTCCATGGAGGTGCCGTCGTAGCCGCGCTCGATGAAGACCTGGACGGCGACGGAGAGCAGGGTCTCCGGGGTGTACGTGTCGCGCTTGGCGGTGGTCATGGGGTGCCCTCCCGCTTCTCGGTGGCGTAGGCGTGGCGGTAGAGCGCGAGGGACGGCGCGTACCGTCCCGACGGGTCACGCAGGTGCAGGTCGTCCAGGAGGTCGTAGGCCCAGCTGCGGCCGAGCCTGCGGCTCCATTCGAACGGACCCAGAGGGTAGTTGACACCCAGGCGCATCGCGGTGTCGATGTCCTCCTCGGTGGCGACGCCCTTGGCGACGGCGTCGTGCGCCAGGTCGACGATCCGGGCCACCGTGCGGGCGACGATCATCCCGGGGGCGTCCCCCACGACGCTGACGTTCTTGCCGAGCGCCTGGAAGAGGCCGATCGCCTCGGTGAGGGTCTGGGACGCGGTGTCCTGGGAGGCGGACAGGGCGATGCGGCCGGCCCTGCGGTAGTCGAGGGCGAGGTCGAAGTAGACGACGTCACGGAACTCGACGGAGGTCTGCCCGTCGGCGAGCGCCAGCTGACCGCCGCCGGGCAGCACCATGCGGGTGCCGTGGTCCTCTTCCTCCTCGCGTACGACGATGCCCGCCTCGCGGATCAGCGTGGCCAGCTCGGCGGCGGGGCCCAGGTCGCCCTCCACGACGACGTACGCGGGCGCCTGGGCCGGTTCCGCGGTGTGCGGCTCGGGCTGCTCGGCGTCGTCCCCGTGGTCGTACCAGCCGTGCCCGGTCTTGCGGCCGAGGCGGCCGGACTCGACCAGGCGGCGCTGCGCGAGCGAGGGCGTGAAGCGCACGTCCTGGAAGAAGGACTGCCACACGGAGTGGGTGACGGACTCGTTGACGTCCTGCCCGATGAGGTCGGTCAGTTCGAAGGCGCCCATCCTGAAGCCGCCGGACTCGCGCAGGACGGCGTCGATGGTGGCCGGGTCGGCGGCCTGCGCCTCGTAGACCGCGAAGGCCTCGGCGTAGAAGGGCCGGGCGATGCGGTTGACGATGAAGCCGGGCGTGTCGGCGCAGGCCACAGGAGTCTTGCCCCAGGCACGGGACATCTCGTACGCGCGCGTGGCCGACGTGACGTCGGTGGCGAACCCGGAGACGACCTCGACGAGCGGCAGCAGCGGCGCCGGGTTGAAGAAGTGCAGGCCCACGAGGCGGCCCGGGTTGCGCAGGGCAGCGCCGATGGCTGTCACCGACAGGGACGAGGTGTTGGTGGCGAGCAGACAGTCCTCGCCGACGATGTCCTCCAGGTCGCGCATCAGCTGCTGTTTGACGTCCAGCTGCTCCAGCACGGCCTCGACGACCAGGGTGCAGTCCGCGAGGTCGGCGAGGGCCTCGGCGGGCAGCAGACGGGTGCGTGCGGCGTCCCGGTCGGCGGCGGTGAGCCGGTCCTTCTCGACGAGCCGGTCGAGCCGGGCGCCGATCGCGGCGGTCGCGTCCCGGGCCCGCCCCGGGACGGCGTCGTACAGCCGTACGACGTTGCCCGCGGTCAGCGCGACCTGGGCGATGCCCATGCCCATGGTGCCGGTGCCGACGACGGCCACGGGGCTGCTGAGGTCGAGTGCTGTCATGTGCGCGATCCTCCCGCACGGGGTTTTCCACAGATGCGGCGGACCCCCTTGTCCCGACCGATCGTTCGGTTACTCTAACTCTGACTGCCTGTTTCCGCCCATGTCTCTGCCCAGGTCATGAGCTCGTAGACGAGTTCTTGAAACGAGGAGTTGGTCCCGCATGGCCGCCGTACTGACCGCGCACGAGCTGATCGCCCGGCACCGGCCGACACTCGACCAGGCGCTGGAAGCGATCCGCACGCGCGCGTACTGGTCCCCGCACCCCGAACACCCGAAGGCGTACGGCGAGCACGGCAGCCTGGACGCGGCGGCGGGCAAGGCCGCCTTCGACGCCCTCCTGGGCACCCGCCTCGACCTCGGCCAGCCCGGCACGGACGACTGGGTGGGCGGCGAAGTGTCGCCGTACGGCGTCGAGTTGGGCGTGACGTACCCGCACGCGGACCTCGATGTCCTGCTGCCGGCCATGCGCGCCGGGCAGCGGGCGTGGCGGGACGCGGGCGCGGAGACGCGTTCCGTGGTCTGTGTCGAGATCCTCAAGCGGATCAGCGACCGGACGCACGAGTTCGCGCACGCGGTCATGCACACCAGCGGCCAGGCCTTCATGATGGCGTTCCAGGCGGGCGGCCCGCACGCGCAGGACCGCGGCCTGGAGGCGGTGGCGTACGCGTACGTGGAGCAGGTCCGCACCCCCGACACCGCGGAGTGGACCAAGCCCCAGGGCAAGCGCGACCCCCTGGTGATGAACAAGCGGTTCACACCGGTGCCGCGCGGTACCGCCCTGGTCATCGGCTGCAACACCTTCCCTACGTGGAACGGCTATCCGGGCCTGTTCGCCTCCCTCGCCACCGGCAACGCGGTCCTGGTGAAGCCCCACCCGCGCGCGGTGCTGCCGCTCGCGCTCACGGTGCAGATCGCGCGCCAGGTGCTCACCGAGGCGGGCTTCGACCCGAACCTGGTGGCGCTGGCCGCCGAGCGTCCCGGTGAGGGCATCGCCAAGACGCTGGCCACCCGCCCCGAGATCCGGATCATCGACTACACGGGGTCGACGGGCTTCGGCGACTGGCTGGAGACCAACGCCCGCCAGGCGGAGGTCTACACGGAGAAGGCCGGCGTCAACACGGTCGTCGTGGAGTCGACCGACGACTACAAGGGGATGCTGTCCAACCTGGCGTTCTCGCTGTCCCTGTACAGCGGCCAGATGTGCACGACCCCGCAGAACCTGCTGATCCCCCGCGACGGCATCCGCACCGACCAGGGGCCCCGGTCCTACGACGAGGTGGTCGCCGACCTCGCGCGCTCCGTGGACGGCCTCCTCGGCGACGACGCGCGCGCGAACGGCCTGCTCGGCGCGCTCGTCAACCCGGACGTGAAGGCCCGTCTGGAAGCCGCCGCCGGACTCGGTGAAGTCGCCCTCGCCTCACGGGAGATCAGCAACCCGGACTTCCCGGACGCGGTCGTCCGCACCCCGGTGATCGTGAAGCTGGACGGGGCCAAGCCGGACGACGAGGCCGCCTACATGAGCGAGTGCTTCGGGCCGGTCTCCTTTGCCGTCGCGGTCGACTCGGCCACCGACGCGGTGGAGCTGCTGCGGCGCACGGTGCGTGAGAAGGGTGCGATGACTGTCGGCGCGTACACGACCGACGATGAGGTCGAGCGGGCCGTCGAGGAGGTCTGTCTGGAGGAGGCCGCGCAGTTGTCGCTGAACCTGACCGGCGGGGTGTTCGTCAATCAGACGGCCGCGTTCTCCGACTTCCACGGTTCTGGCGGTAACCCGGCTGCCAATGCGGCGCTGTGTGATGGGGCGTTTGTTGCCAATCGGTTCCGGGTTGTTGAGGTTCGTCGGGACGCCTAGGAGCTCGGGGGGTGCGGTTGTTGTGCGGCTGACGGTTCGTTGTGGCTTGTCGCGCCGTTCCCCGCGCCCCTAAAGGGGCGCTGCAGTGGACGTGCTCCAGTGGTACAGCGTCATCGCCACGCTGGTCGCGAGGTTGTAGCTGGAGACCTGGGGGCGCATCGGCAGGGCCACCAAGTGGTCGGTACGCGCGCGTAGTTCGGCGGACAGTCCGCTGCGCTCGGAGCCGAAGGCGAGCACGGCGTCGTCCGGCAGCTTCAGCCCCCGGATGTCGTCGCCCTCCGGGTCGAGGGCGAACACCGGTCCGGGCGGCAGCTCGTCGACCGTCAGCCGCTCCACGGCGGTCGCGTAGTGCAGGCCCGCCCCGGCGCGTACGACCGTGGGATGCCACGGGTCGAGCGTCCCAGTGGTGACCACACCGGTCACCCCGAAACCGGCGGCGAGCCGGATCACGGCCCCGGCGTTGCCCAGGTTGCGCGGGTTGTCGAGGACGATCACGGGCGCGCTACGGGGCGTGTGCCCGAGTTGTCGGAGGTTGGCCTCGCGCGCGGGGCGTACGGCCAGGGCGGCCACCCCGGTGGGGTGCGGGCGCGGCACGAAGGAGCGGTACGTGTTCTCCGGGACCTCGGTCAACAGCGCGTCCAGGGTGTCCCGTACGTCCGGGGCCAGTTCGTCGGCGAGGGCGAGAGCCGCTCGCCGGTCCGTGGCGACCGCCACCGGGACTTCGGCCCCGAAACGCAGCGCGTGCTTGAGGGCGTGGAAGCCGTCGAGCAGCACGGAGGTGTCGGCGAGCCGGCGCCAGGCGGTTGTGGCGGGGGCGAGGGCGGTCATGCCGTGCAGCCTACGTGGGTGTGCTCGGGGTCGTCCGGGGCGCGGGGCTCTCCTGGGTGCCGGGGTCCTCCGGAGCCGCGGGCGACTCCTCGGGGCGCCGACGCGGCGTCGTGGGGGCACCTTCGGGGCGCGCCGTGGAACCGGACGCGGAGGACGCGGAGGGCGTCGTAGGACCGGACGCGGAGGGCACCGTAGAACCGCCCTCCGGTAGCGGGGCGGAGCCGGCCCCTTCGGGGAACAGCGCTGGGCCGCGTGCGGAAAACACCCGTCCACGCGCGCGTGCCACCCAGTCGCCCACCCTGCGCAGGAACGACGTTGGCAGGAAGACCGCGTCCGTCGCGATCATCGCCAGGGAGAAGAACGGCAGCCCCAGGATTACGGCGATCACGGCGTGCTCGGTCATCATCGCGGCCAGCAGGACGTTCTTGACGCGTCGGTTGAAGAGCGTGAACGGGAAGGCGACCTGGACGATCACGGTCCCGTAGGTCACGAGCATGACCATCGTGCCGTTGCCGGCCAGCAGGTCGGCGAGGGCGGGCCAGGGTGAGAAGTAGTCGAGGTGGAGCGGGTAGTAGACGGCGGTGCCGTCCTGCCAGCGCGAACCCTGGATCTTGTACCAGCCGGCCGTCGCGTAGATCAGACAGGCCTCGCTCGCGATCACGAACAGCGCGCCGTTGTGGATCACGTTCGCGACGATGTCGAGCAGCACCCGGGGCTCGTACGACTTCGCGTACCGCCCGATCACCCACCACAGGGCCTGCGCCAGCCAGACGCCCCACAGGAGCGCGGGCACGAACCAGTCGCTGTCGAACCGGCCCGTCGCGGTCACCGCGACGAGCGCCGCGCCGAGCACGACCCACAGGACGGGCCCGACCCGGTCGGAAATCCACTCCCCACGCGCGCGTGCCTCCCGCGTACGCAGGGCCCGGCGCGCGTCGAGGGACCAGACCCGGCCGCAGCGGGCGAACACCAGGTACAGGGACATCAGGTGCAGGACGTTGTCGCCGCCGTCGCCCATGAAGACGCTGCGGTTCTGCAGCGAGAGCACGCCGACCATGAACAGCACGGACATCGTGCGGGTGCGCCAGCCCAGCAGCAGCAGAACGCTCGCCAGCACGGCCAGCGCGTAGACCGTCTCGAACCAGAACTGCCCGTCCCACCACATCAGGGCCGTGAACGCGCCGTTGTCCGCGATCAGTTGCCGGGCGAGGTCCCAGTTCCACGGTCCGTCGGGGCCGTAGAGCTCCTGGCGGTGGGGCAGTTCGCGCAGCAGGAACAGCAGCCAGGTGCCGGCGAAGCCGATGCGGATCACGGCGCTCTGGTAGGGGCCGAGGGCCGATTCGGTGACGCGGGCGATGCCTCGGGACACCGACAGGGCGAAACCGTTCACCGGACGCCTCCCGCGGCCTCGTCCGCCGGGACCGGCCACCAGGGCAGCAGGCGGTACTGGGGGGTGGTCGACACCTGCTCGTCACTCCACTCGGGCGGGGGCACGTTGGTGGTCCGGGAGCGGATCTGGACGCGCTGGATCACGCCGCCCTGCCCGCCGGCCGCGTCGTCCCGGCCCAGGCGCAGCACGACGATGCGCCGCAGATACGTCTCCGCGAGCGTGCCGCGCAGGCCGATCGGACGATTGGCGTTGTCGTGCGTGGCGGTGAGGAAGTCCCAGGCCCGGCGCAGTTCGTTCTGCTCGGTGTGGCTCGGCAGCAGATTGCCGTCGATGGCCGCGCCGTCCTCGGCCGACAGGTCGTACCAGCCGGTCGTACGGGTCGTGCCGTCCGCGGTACGGACATCGGCGCGCACCTGGACCTCGATGTTCTGCTGCAACGGGTTCGGCGCGAAGAGCTTCCAGTTCTGCTCGAACTCGGGGTAGATCCACTCGTCGATCGCCTTGCCGTGCTGCTTCGTCACCGTGTTCGACGGCGCGACGTGCAGGAACACCATCCCGAGATGGACGAGGGCGGCCACCGCCACGACCGCGACCGCCAGCGCGGCGCCGACCTGATAGCGCAGGGACAGCCCGGCGACTCCGATACGGGCGTCGGGGTAGGCGCCGGTGGGCACGTCCGCGGGATCGGCGGGATCGTACGACGGCTCCGGCCGCGGTGGTGTCTGTGGCTTGGGTCACGTCGGCGACCTGGCCGCCGAGCGGCACCGCGACGACCACTCTCCACCCGGCGCAGGGCACCCG
>NZ_JBHXME010000058.1:0-57579 GCF_042721125.1 Streptomyces sp. NPDC058469 | reverse complement strand
GTGTCCCTCGGCTGGGGGGGGCGCCCCCCCCTACCCGCCCGCCCCCCACCACCCTGTTGAGCCGCGAAATGCCGATCAGGTGCGGGGGTTCCCGTAGTAGCCGCCGACCTGCTCGTGGTAGCCGGGGTCACCGGCGTGCTTGTCCTTGTCGAACTCCGGGGAGTTCTTGATCTCTTCCTTCGTACGGCCGACGTGGATCGTCCGCTCCGCGACGTCGATGGACGAGATCGTGCCGACGGGCAGCAGCACGTGCTTGCCGAAGATCCACACACCGGTGTCGACGACGATGTACATGGCGCCGACATCCTCGGAATGCTTGTCGACCTTGCCGATCGAGCCGTCACTCGCCTCGACCTTGAATCCGGTCAGATCCGTACCGGTCTGGTGGCCCGACTCGGCCGGGTAGTCCCACATGTTGTCCGCCATGTAAACCTCACTTTATGGTGGGCGAATTTCGAGATCGGTGATTTATTTCCTACCAGCGGTACCAACGTCCCCGAGTACCGCCGGAACCCGGTGAACGGGCGACAAATCCCAGCAGCCACAGGACGAGAACGACGATTGCGACCCACCAAAGAATTTTGATGGCGAATCCCGCACCGAAAAGAAGCAGCGCGAGCAGAAGAACAAGGATCAGGGGAAACATGTTTATCAACCTCCAGGCATCCGAGTGCCCTGCCGGAAATGAATCATGCGCCGGGAGGAAACAAAATAATGCGGCCGGGATGAAAAGGGCTGATGAGAAGGGCTGGTGGCACCCTTCTGCGGCCGCGGAACGCGCGCCGCCCTCATGGTCGGTTCAGGGCGCCCCAAGCCCGAACCCCGTAGCGGAGGGGTCGCCAGGAACAGAAGTCCGTGATGGTGCCGGTGAGTACGTCCGTCAGCCGGTGCAGCGAGGCGATGTCGGCCCACTCGGCGGCGGCGTGTGCCCCACCGCCGTCAACTCCGAAGAGGAGACAGGGGATTCCGGCCCGGTGCAGGAGGGCGCAGTCGGTCCAGTACGGCTCGGCGCGCACGGCGGGCGCGTGTCCGAGGACGGACCGCGCGTGGTGGAGCAGGGTGCGTACGACGGGCTGGTCCGGGTCGGCCTCGAACGGCTCGCGGTGCAGGCCGCGTTGGAGGCCGTAGGAGAAGTCGGGGACCGTGGCGGCGAGTTGGTCGAGGACGTCGGTCAACTCGGCCTGGACGGTGTCGGCATCCTCGCCGGGTACGGTGCGCCGTTCGAGGACGATCCGGCACTGTGCGGGGTAGGTCGAGGGCTCCTCGCCGCTGTGGATGACGGAGGCGTGGACGGTGCCGGTGCCCAGCAGCGGGTGGGGTTCGGACTCGGCGAGGCGGCAGCCCAACTCCTTGACGGCGACGAGGAAATGACCTGCCATGGCGATGGCGTCGACCCCCAGGTCGGGCCGCGAACCGTGCGCGGCACGCCCCTGCACGATCACGTCGAACCACACGATCACGTCGAACCACACGAAACCCTTGTGCGCGAGGGTCAGTTCGAGATGGCTCGGCTCGGTGACGATCGCCGCGTCGGCGGTGAACGACTCCAGCACCTCCTCGGTACCGGAACTCGCGTTCTCCTCGTCGGCGACACAGGCGAGCAGCACGTCACCGCGCAGCGGTCCCCGTGCGGTGGCACGGGCGTGGATCGCCCTCGTACCCGCCCAGTCCCACGGTGTCGAGATGCCCGTTGAGCAGCAGGGAACGACCACCACCGGTACGGTGCGCGACCGCGACGAGAGACGGCCGTCCCGGGGTCCGCTCCAGACGGTGGACGTCGAATCCGCTCGCGGAGAGCCAGTCCCCCTCGCCCGAGGCCGCGAGTCCGGGGTTGACGGAGTCCGTCGCGATCAGCCGCTCCAGGAGACGTACCGGGTCGAGTTCCTCGGGACCGAGGGGCATCGCGACTCCCCGTCCGAGTGGGGTGTGGCGCTGCGACAGCTCCCTGACGGCCATCGGGCGCGCTCACTGTTCACGGTCGTACGGAGCGGACTCGGCCACCATCCTGCGATCCCGGCGGCCGAGGTCACTCCGAGGTCATTCACGGAAGCGGCGGACCAGCGCTTCGCCTGAGCCCACCGGGGGATGGCCGCGGTGGGCTCGGGCGCGACCGGGACGCGGTTTCAGTTCACGGTGAAGGAGTAGTAGTAGGGCGCCAGTTGGATGCCGGAGCGGGTCGTCGCGTAGACCGTGAGGTCGTAGTCTCCGCCCGCGGCCGGGGTCCAGTCGACGATCGCGGTGTGGTGTGCGCCCGCGGCGATCGTGGCCTCCGGGTCCCCGTTGACGGAGTACGTGTAGCTCGCGACGTTCTTTACCTTCGGCGCGAACGTGAAGGCGCCGGGGACGCCGGCACCGCCGCCGGAAGCGTTCTCGGGGTAGACATCCGAAGCGACGGTGGGCGTGGTGTCGTAAGTGATGCCCCAGAAAGCCGCGTCACTGACCCAGCCGTTCGCGCTCCTGCTGCTCACCCGGAGGGACTCGCCGTCGATTCCGTCCAGCGTGAGCTTGACACTCGCCGTGCCGTCCGGTCCCGCCGTGACGTCGATGGTCTTGTCGCCGCCCTGACCGCCGACCATCTCCACGGAATAACCGACAACCGAACTCGTCGACTGGAGGTCTGCGTTGGGCCGGAGTGTGAACGTGGTCGGCCGGTCGAACTCGGGCGACGCGACGGCCGGGGTGGCGGTGGGTGCCGTGGAGTTGAGGAGGAACGAGTAGCTGGTGACAGCCGACCCGTTGTAGGCCCGGTCGAGGCTCCGCACCCACAGAGTCATCAAGCCGGAGGAGCCGTTCGGTGGGAACAGGCTGATCGTGGCCGAACCGCCCGGGGCGTCGGCGCGAGTGAAGTATCTCGGGTCGGCGTACGGGTCGACGAACTGCGGAACGCCGTGCTCGCCGATGTTCGCGTAACCGGCGATCGGGAGGACCTGCTGCCAGGAGTACTCGAACCCGGTGACATCGTCGTCGCCGTTGGCGTTCAGTGTGAACTCGACCGGGCTTCCGCCCTGGTTCCGCGCGCCCTGCGGGTAGTTCGACGAGGCGACGCCGGGAGCGTTCACCGGAGGGGTGTTGTCGATCGCGACGTAACAGGGAGCGGACCAGTCCGATGCCGCGCCCTCGGCCACGGTCTGTACCCGCCACGCGTAGGTCTGCCCGTCGGGGAGTGCGTCGGCGGGAAGGTTGGCGGCGGCCTCGAATCCGGAGAGGGCGTTGGCGCGGATGACCGTCGTGGTGTGCGTCGGGTCGGTGACCGGCCAGACCTGGTACTGCACGCTCACCGTGGAGTTGCTGGTCGTGTCGGTGGTCCCTGGAATGCCCTCGACGGTAAGGCCGTTGCCGGCCCAGACGTAGGTGGGGCGGTCCGAGTCGGTCGAGCAGCTCTGGTCACCGTTGAACAACTGGGTCGGTGTGATGGGTGTTGCGTCGGCCGCGCTCGCGGGCGACACGGTGGCGGCCAGTGCCAGGCCGAGGGTTCCGAGAGAAGCGAGGACAGCACGCGAGCGCGCGCTGAAGGACATGGTCAAGTGATCCCCTCCCGTTTGGATACCCGCACCACGGCGCCTGGATACGCACTCGTGTACGGGCGGCGAGGGGATCGTATGGGGTGACGCAGGTCAGCGCATGAGAGATTTGCGTGACGAGAGGTGAACCTGCCATCTCTGTACGGGAGTTGCCGATACAGCCGCCGAACAGCGCACGGTTGTGAGGCTGTCCACGCGTACATGGTGGACTCGAACTCGCCTACGGAGCAGTCCTGTTCAGGTCGAGCTGCCCGATGCGGGACACGTTCTCCCGGTCGTCGGCGTCCTCACTGGCCTCGGCGGTGAACCAGGCGTCGAGAATCTCCTTGAGCAGTGGCTCGGACGTCAGTCGCAGGCTGAGGGCCAGTACGTTGGCGTCGTTCCAGCGGCGGGCGCCGTCCGCCGTGTACGCGTCCGTGCACAGGGCCGCCCGTACGCCCGGCACCTTGTTCGCGGCGATCGACGCGCCCGTACCGGTCCAGCAGCACACCACCGCCTGGTCCGACGTCCCGGTGGCGACCTCGCGGGCCGCCGCCTCCGAGCACACCGCCCACTGCGGGTCGTCCCCGGGACGCAACGCCCCGTACGTCACCACCTCGTGGCCCCGGCCGCGCAACTCCGCGACGAGGGAACGCGCCACCGGTTCGTCCATGTCCGAGGAAACAGAGATCCGCATGCTCGGAGGCTACTCAGCGGATCGGTTCGGTGCCAGCTCGGAGTGTGCCTGCGGAGTGGCTCCCGCCGGGGCGCGGGCAGGTGGGGTCGTACCCGTCTACGACCCGGCGGGAGCCGGTGACTGGCTAGGACTGGCGCCAGATCTGGTTGGCGGCGACCGTGCACGTCCAGATCTCCAGTGCCGTGCTGTTGGCCGTGCCGTGGCCGACCGCGTCCAGGCACTTGCCGGAGCCGACGTTGACGACACTGCCGTCGGAACGCATCCGCCACTGCTGGGCCGCGGAGCTGTTGCAGTCCCAGATCTCCACCGGGCTGCCGTCGGTGGTGGCGCCGCCCGTGACCTCAAGGCACTTGGAGTCGTAGACGGTCAGTTGATTGGTGGTCGTGGACGTCCAGGTCTGGTTCGTGCCGCCGTTGCAGTCCCAGAGGGCGGGCTGGGTGCCGTTGGTCTGGTTCGCGCCCGGGACGTCGACGCAGCGGCCGGACTCCTGGCCCTTGAGGGGTGCCGCGACCGCGCCGCGCAGCCAGCTCTGGTTGGCGCCGCCGGTGCAGGTCCAGAGCTCCAGCAGGGTGCCCGGGGTGGTGGCTCCGGCCGTGGCGTCCAGGCACTTGCCCGAGTTGGGGTTGACCACCGTGCCGTCGCTGTTCACGGTCCACTTCTGGGCCGCGGAACTGTTGCAGTCGTAGATCTGCACCGGGGTGCCGTCTGTCGTGCCGCTGCCCTTGGCGTCCAGGCACTTCGCGCCGCCGTAGACGGTGAGTTGGCCGGCGGGTGTCAGGGTCCAGGACTGGTTGGCGGCGCCGTTGCAGTCCCAGAGGGCGAGTTGGGTGCCGTTGGTCTGGCTCGCCCCGGGCACGTCCGCGCACAGGCCGGACTGGCGGCCCTTGAGGATGCCGCCGTGGTTGCCCGGCGGATCGGCGGTGACGGACAGGTTGTCGAACTGGTCGGTCTGGTAGCCGACCACGCCGATGCCGATCTGGCCCGCGGAGTACGAACTGTCGTTGGCGGTACCGAGGTTGACCCCGTCGGCCGTGGCGGTGATCCGGTCCCCGGAGAAGCCGAGGGCGAGCGTGTGCCACGCGTGCGTGCCGAGCGCCGCCCGGGTTCCGGAGGCCAGCGTGGTCAGGGTGCCCGCCGCCGAGCTCTTGACGATGGACCAGTTACCCGTGTCGCTCACCCTCAGCAGATACGCGGCCTGGTGACTCTGCGGACGGTTCTGGGTGTTGGCCCGGCCCAACAGCTCGACCGTACCGGCCTGTTGGAGGTTCACGTCGGCCTTGACGGTGTAGTCGGTCCACGTCGGATCGCCGAGCAGCGAGAAGGCGTCGGAGTCGTCCTGCCACTCGATCGGTTTGACCGGCGTCACCTGCTGCACACACTGTCCGCTACGGCCGTCCGCGCACGGACGGGCCTCGAACGAGCCCTGCATGTCGGACAGATACGTGGCCTCGGTGCCCGAGACATCGTTGTCGAACGTGTCGCCGTACGGCAGCGCGAGGGCATGGGCGGCCGGCGCGGTGGCGGTGCCCTTGCCCTGGCCGGTGGTTGTGGTGACCGTGTAGATCCAACCCGGCTGAAGCGTCAGCGAGTACGAGCCGGCGGTCGGCGTGATGTCCTGTGTGTGCGTGAAGTCGGTCGACGGACTTGGGCTGTTGACCCGGGTCGCCCACACGTGCACCGCGCCGGTCGAAAGTCCGCCCTGCACCTGGACGTTGACCGTCTGCGCCGCCGTGGCGGTGGTGGTCTCCAGGACCGTGGAGTAGTCGGAGCCGTTCGGCGACTTCAGTGTCGCGTACGTGCCATTGGACTCCGTTCCGCCGAGGTAGCCCGACGCGGAGTCGATGAACTTCCAGCCCGGCTGGGCGAATTGGGTGACCTGCGCGGTGGCCCAGGTGTTCTCGCCGATCGAGTAGTTCCCGGACCACGGCGAGTTCGCGGTGGCCAGGCCGACCGTGCCGTAGGGCAGGTTGGGGTAAATGGCCGCGACCAGCGGCCAGTTGAGGTACGCGGTCATGCGCGCGTCGACGTAGCCGCGCACGATCGAGCGGATCAGTGCGGGTGCTCCGGCGTCCATGTCCAGGGAGCCGTTCTCCGACGCCCACAGCGGTTTGCCGTTGTTCTTCGCCGTGGTGCTGCTGGAGCAGGTGTCCGCGCTGCCGCCGTCACCGCCCGCACAGGGGTAGTGGGCGCCGATGACCGACACGGCGTCGTTGAACGAGGCGTTGCTCGCCATGTCGTCCGCGACGCTCCAGCCCGAGTCGTCGCCGACGATCTGCACGCCGCCGTATCCGGCGCTGTTCAGCGCGGACCGCAACTCGATGTACCAGTTGACGTCGTGGCCCCGCTCGTTCCAGCCTCCGAGGTAACTGATCGTCAGTCCGTGCTGCTTGGCACAACCCAGCCAGGAGATCAGGTAGTTGATGGTGTCGGTGGACCAGAACCCGCCGCTGATCCAGCCGGGGGCGGCCCAGGCCAGACCGTACAACTTGATGTTCGGGTTACGGGCCTTGGCCTGCTCGGCGAGCCAGAACTCGTAGCCGGCATCGCAGTTGATCTGTCCCCTGCTGTGTTCGATGGACGGCTCGGAGCCGTCGGTGGAGTTGGCGTCTCCGCCGATCTCCAGTTTCAGCAACTGGAGGTTCGCGCCGTAGCCCGGCTTGAACAGGTAGTCCAGGATCTGTGCCTGCTGGGCGGCCGGATAGTCGCGCAGCAGGCGGGAGTTGCCCCCGCCGCCGCTGATCGCGCCGATCCCGTCGAACGTCCGGCCGCTCTGGCCGCCGTCCACGGTGATCGAGGTGGCCGCTGCTGCCGCATGGGCCGGTTGCACACCGGCCGAGCAGAGGGCGGCGACCAGAGCCATGACCCATAAGGGCAGGAGGTGTCGCAGGATTCTTCGCACAGTGTCGTCCTTCTCCAGCGGGGGGTGAGGACAGTTCGGAGAGCGCTCTCAGAAGCGGGCGCCGCCTGACTGTCTGTGGAGGTTTGCGCGACAGTGTGGAGTCGTGTTGACTAATCGTCAAGGTCTAGACCTGACCTGCCTCAAGGTCTCTACCGGCTTTTGTATCTGCGCGTTGATCGCTTTCGGTTCTGTTCGTTCATGTCGATGCCTGGCGTCTCGCCCGTTGGCCGGGACAACTCCCGGAGTGTGATCCGGCCCGGTCAGCGGACGACGTCGAGGACGTTCATCTGCAGGCCGTTGGCGTACACGGCGTGCTCGACCAGCTTCAGCTTCTGGGTGTCCTTGTCGGTGGCGGGGAACAGGCGCTTTCCGGCGCCGAGCAGCAGCGGGAAGACGAGCAGGTGGTAGCGGTCGACCAGGCCGGCGTCCGCGAGGCCGTGGTTGAGGGCGGCGCTGCCGTGCACGATGATCGGACCGCCCTCGGTCTCCTTGAGGGTGGCGACCTCGTCGAGGGAGCGCAGGATCGTGGTCTCGCCCCAGTTCGACACGAGCTCGTCGTCGGTGAGGGTGGTGGAGACGACGTACTTCGGCAGGCTCTTGTAGTGCGCGAACTCGTCCATGTCCGGCCACACCGGACTGAACGCCTCGTAGCTGGCCCGGCCCATCAGCATCGCGGCGGACTCCTGCTGCTCCCGCCCCTTGATGTCGAACGCCTCGGGCAGGAACTCGACCTCCTTGAAGGTCCAACCGGAGTTGCGGTAGCCGGGTTCGCCGCCCGGCGCCTCCATCACGCCGTCGAGGGAGATGAAGGCGGTGCTGATCAGGGTGCGCATCGTGGTTCCTCGGGTGGTCGGTGTGTGTGCGGGCCGCTCCAGGATCCAACCGACAAAAAAAATTGTCAAGGAGGGGGAAGTTGTCGGAGGAGTTGCCAGGTGGGAAGTTGTCCGATGGGCATGGTTCCGGCCGGCCGGGTAGGGGCACTGTCGGACAAGGAGCCGGAGGGAGGTGCCGTATGGCCGGACTGGCGGTCCCGTTGTGGGACGTGAGCAATGGGCAAGGGCTGCGCCAACTCGCCGAACTGGGGCTGGCGTTGCTGCTGTCGACCCTGATCGGCTGGGAACGGGCGGCACAGCAGAAGAGCGCCGGGCTGCGCACGCACACGCTGGTCGGGATCGCCAGCGCGCTGATGATGGAGGTCTCCCAGCACGGCTTCACGAATGTCCTCGGCCTGGAAAACGTCTCCTTCGACCCGTCGCGCGTGGCGGCCCAGATCGTCTCCGGCATCGGGTTCATCGGCGGCGGCCTGATCTTCGTACGCCGGGACGCGGTACGCGGGCTGACGACCGCCGCCACCATCTGGCTCACCTGCGCGGTCGGCATGGCCTGCGGCGGCGGCCTGCCGATCCTCGCGCTGGCCACCACCGCCGTGCACTTCCTCGTCGTACGCGGGTACCCGCTGCTCTTCGCGCACATGATGCCCGGCGCCGATCCGGCGACGTTCGAGGTACGGCTGACCTATCGCACCGGCACGGCGCTGCTGCCGCAGTTGATGGAGGCGTGCACGCGGAGGGGTTTTCGCATTCAGGAGGTCAAGGTCGACCGGTTGCCCGAGCGGGCGGATCCGGCCGCTCGGGTGCTGTTGCGGTTGGAAGGTGCTGCCGACGCGGGGCAGTTGACGTCGGAGCTGTTCCAGAACGACGGCGTGACCGAGGTCGAGCTGACGGCCGCCGGCGACGAGGAGTGAGACCGGGTCCGGGGCCTGTGACGAGGAGTGGGACCGGGTTCTATGAGGAGAAGGACCGGGTCCTGTGTGGTGAGGCGGCGTCCGGTGTGGTGAGGCTGCGTCCTGCGTAGTGAGGCTGCGTCCGGCCACGGAGCCTCCGCTAAAACCCGTGGCGGACCACGGCGACCACTGCTACTTTCGCGGAGGCCGTGCGAGAGAACGAGGAGGTGGTACCCGTGGACGCAGTATCGACATGGGTGCTCTCCTCCGGGGTCACGGTCGGGCGGTAGGTCGTCCGGGAGCGCCGTAGAACAGCCCTCCCGAAAGGCACGACCATGCACTTCATTTCTGAGCGGCGCCTCGACGACGGCGTCCTCGAACGCGAATTCACCCTCGGCGAGATCCCCGGCACCCTGTGGACTCCTGAATCCGTCGCACCGGCCCCGCTGATCCTGATGGCCCACAACAACGGCCTGCCCAAGGCAGAACCCCGACTGGTGGCCCGGGCCCGGCTGTCCGCGGCGTCCGGCTACGCGGTGGCCACCATCGACGCCGCCGGGTGCGGTGACCGTCCCCGTTCCGTCGCCGACGAGCAGGCCCGGGCCGACCTCCGCCGGGCGATGCGGGCCGGTGAGCCGGTCGACGAGATCTTCGAGTCCTTCATCGGTCCGCTGGTCGAAAAGGCGGTCCCGGAATGGCGGACCACCCTGGACGCCCTCCTCGCGCTGCCCGAGATCGGCGGCCCGGTCGGGTACGCGGGGTGGACCGCCCTCGGCATTCGGCTGGTGGTGGCCGAGCCGCGCGTCACGGCCGCCGGCTTCTTCGCCGGCGGTTACGTGCCCCGAGCCCAGCGCGAGGAGGCCCGACAGGCCACCGTTCCGCTGCTGTTCCTGCTGCAGTGGGACGACGAGGGGAACCCCCGGCAGCGGGCCCTGGACCTGTTCGACGCCTTCGGCACCAAGGAGAAGACGCTGCACGCCAATCTGGGCGGGCACACCGGCACGCCGTGGTTCGAGAGGGAGGACGGGGACCGGTTCTTCGGGCGGCATCTGAAGTGAGGGCGGGGGCAGGGCGCCGGGCCGGCAGCGGCTGGTAGGCGGTGTCGGCCTGGGTGCCGTTCTTCGAGGGCAGGTACCGGCCGTTCTTGATGGCGGTGGCCGATGGATGTACAACCGCTCCGAGCGTGGCGGTACCGGCCCTCGGCATCGGCGGTACCGGCCGGTCAGGGCGGTGCTCGGTCAGCAGCGCCGTCATCGGCTGGGCCTACGCCGTGAGGTGCTCGGCTCGTACCTTGCGGATCGCTGGGCAGGCGGCCGAGTCGATCACCAACCCCGGCCGGGCCGGGGTTGGTGGCCAGCAGCAGCCGCGGCAGCAGGTGCGCGTCTCGGCGTTGAGCATCTCGCGGGGGACGTCGCTGGGCGCGGTGGCATCGCGGTGCTCCGGCTGACCTCGGTGGCGGCCCGGTACGCGGTGAGGGAGACGTCGTCCTTGGTCGTTAGACCGTGCCCTATGTGGCGAGACGAGATGTGGCGAGACGAGCGCGGAGGAAGATCACTACTCTGAACGGGTGCTCTCATACGACGAGTTGACCTCACCGGAGCGTGAACTGTGGGACGCGTTCCCGGAGGGACACCGTGTGGACCTGCGCACGGGTGTGCCCGAGGACGACCGCGTCGCCGAGGGTGGGCAGTGGGGTCCCGGGCGGACGGTGCGGGCCACCGTGATCGTGGCGCTCCTGCTGGGTGCGAATCTCGTGCAATCGGGCGCCGTGGCGTGCCTGAGGCTCGCCGGGGCGCGGATATCCGGACACCTCAACCTGGCCGGCGCGCATATCGCTCACGCCCTCTGGCTCGAGGGCTGCTGGTTCGAGGAGTCGGCGAACTTTCTCGGAGCGTCGTTGCAGACGCTCGTGATCACCCGCAGCCGGGTGCCCGGCATCGAAGCCGATTCGGCCCGCATCGAGGGAAATCTAGACCTGCGGGGCTCCGTTGTGGAAAGCCTCGCTTCCTCGCCCTTCAACCACGTGAGCACCGCCCTGTCGCTGAGCGACGCCCGGGTGACCGGCGGCATGCTCCTGAACGGGGCCCACATCAGTGCGCCGGGAGGATGGGCAGTGGCCGCCGGTGGACTGCTCATGGAAGGAGGCGTCTTCTGCGGGGGCGGTTTCGTCGCGCGAGGACAAGTCCGGCTGATGGGGGCACAGCTGCCGCGCGGGCTGTTCATGCAGGGCGCACAGCTGGAAGACCCCGGCCCAGGCGGAGTGGCGCTCGCCATGAACAACGCCGTGGCCTCAAGGCTCGACTTCTCCGACGGATTCACCGCGAACGGGACCGTGCAACTGCGCCGTACCCAGATCTCGGACAGTCTGAGCTTCGAAGGAGCCGTCCTGAACGGGCCACCCGGCGGTGACGGCCCGGCCCTGACCTGCAGGCTCATGCAGGCCGTCGACGTCGACCTCACTCTGGCCCGGCTGCCGTCCGGCACGGTGGATCTGCGCGGTGCGCAGGTGACTCACCTCTACGACAGTGAGCAGAGCTGGCCGGACGTGGTGGAGTTGGAAGGCTTCGTCTACGGTTCCATCAAGGCGGACGGGCCGGGGGAGCGGCGGGAGGCAGTGGGTCGGCGGAACTCTGTGGCCTCCCGCGTGGCATGGATACGACGCTGCCCCGGCTACAACCCCCAGCCCTACGAACAGTTGGCCAGCTGGTACCGGAAGGCCGGTCACGACGACGAGGCCCGCCGCGTACTCCTGGCCAGACAGCGTCATCGGCGCCAGACTCTGCCCCGGGCTGCGCGTGTGTGGGGGCACCTGCTCGACGTGACCGTCGGCTACGGCTACCGCCCCTGGCTGGCCGGCGTCTGGCTCCTCGCGCTGACCCTGCTGGGCACGCTGTCCTTCAGCACGCATGCCCCCACTCCGGTCCAACGAGGCGAAGGCGCCCCGTTCCAGCCCCTCGTCTACACACTCGACCTCTTGATCCCCATCGGCGGCCTTGGCCAGCGCACGGCGTGGTACTGGTCGAACGGCAGTCTCCAGTGGCTGGCCTACTTGCTGATCGCCTTCGGCTGGGTGCTGACCACCGCGGTCATCGCGGGTGTCACCCGCGCCCTGCAGAAAAACTAGGGTCTGTCCGGGGTCGTGATCACCGCGGTCTTGTTCGGACTTGAGGACCACGCCGAGCTGGTAGAACGCCGAGGTGACGCTACGCGGACTGACCGGCCGCCCGGCGATTGATCTTGGCGAGTGCCGGCCGGGGTGTTCGGCGGGCCGGTGGTTCAGCAAGCGCAGGTCTGCCCGCTACTCGTACCGGTACTTCAGCGAGTCCGCCTCCGTCTGCTCGATGTCGGCGATCGTCAGCTCCGGTATCCGCAGCTGGGCCAGCGTCACCTCGGCGGAGGTCGGCTGGGCGTCGGCCGGCAGCCACTGCTCCGGCTTCCAGGCCGCGCTGCGCAGGAGAGCCTTGGGGCAGTGCGGGTAGACCTCCTCGATCCCCAGCACCAGCGCGCTGGCAGGCGGCTTGCCCACGGCGGTCAGCTGCGACAGCAGCTCCGGGTGGGTGGAGACGCAGGCCCGTCCGTTCACCCTGAGGGTCGTGGTGCGCCCCGGGATGACGAACAGCAGTCCGGCCCGGCCGGTGGCCACGACGTTCTGAAGGGTGTCCAGACGCTTGTTGCCGGTGGCGTCCGGTATCGCCACCGTCCGTGCGTCCAGGACGGCGACGAAACCGGCGGGGCCGCCGCGCGGGGAAACGTCACAGTTGCCCTCGGCGTCCGCGCTGGCGACCAGGACCAGTGATGAGCAGGCGATCAACTGCCGGGTCTGCTCGGTGAGTTCGGTCATCTGCTTGCGTACGGCCGTGTCACGCGGGAGTCCGTAGGTCTGGCGCAGCGCCTCCTGGTCGCGCACGGCGTCGAGGCGGAGCGAGTCGAATGCACTGCCGACAAGTTGTGACGTCATGCCTCCAATCCTAACGAGCCGACCTCCGACTGACCTTGGTCGGCGAGCGCGGGGACACAGAGACGCCGCGCGAGTTTGGCTGGTGCATGAAGATCAAACAGGTCCGCGCGGCCATGTCCCGTGCTGCCCTCTGCGGGCTGTCGCACCAGCATCTGGGCGAGTTGGTCGCGGAACTCACCCCGCGCTGAGTGGCGCGCGGTTGAGTCCGGGTGCCATGAGCGAGGTGAGGGCGGACGTCAGCGCGCATCGTGATCTCGTCACATCAGTCAGTTCGGCTCGATGGGCAGAGCGCCCCGGTCCGTGGTGATGGACCGGGGCGCTTGTCGCGAGTGTCAGCTGACCGCCTTGGCGGCATCCGTGATGAGGTCGGCGACGATCTTGGGGTGACTGATCATCGCGACGTGGGACGAGCGCGGCACTTCGACGACCTTGCGCGCGTTCGCACGGCTGTACATCCAGCGCTCGCAGGCCGGCGGGATCGCCTTGTCCTGGCCGGCGACCAGCCCCCACGACGGGATCGTCTTCCAGGCCGCGGCCGTGGTCGGGAAGATGAAGGAATCGGCGTCGAACGGCCGCTGCGTGGCCTGCAGGACCCGGAAGTCAGCGGTGGGTATGTCAGCGGCGAAGGCCGCCTGGCCGTCCTTGCTCAGGTACAGATCGGTTCCGGTCGTGCCGTCGGCCTTGGTGTACGGGACCGGCACGCTCACCGGCTCGACCTCGCTGCCGGGGAACTTGGTGATGAGCTCCCCCTGAGTCTCGCCCACGTCGGGCACGAACGCCGCGATGTAGACCAACGCCTTGACGTTGGTCTTCCCGGCGGCGGCATTCGTGATGACCGTGCCACCCATGGAGTGTGCGACCAGCACGACCGGTCCGCTGATGGAGTCCAGCAGACTCCCGATGTACGGGGCGTCGGTCGGAATACCCCGCAGCGGGTTCGACCCGCAGACCGTGGTGTAGCCCTTGTCCTGCAACTCCTGGATGGTGGCGTTCCAGCAGGACGAATCGGCGTAGCCGCCATGCACCAATACGATCGTGGGCCTCACCTTCGACTTCTCCTCACCGGTACCGGTCGGGGCCGTCGCCGCGCCGGCCGTTCCTTCTGAACCGGCGATCAGCGCCGCCGACCCGGCAAGCGCCGCTCCGGCGGCCAATACCCGACGGCGGGAAAGATCGGTACTCATGGGACTCCTCAGGCATTGGGGTTGAGGGAGAGGCTGGGGGAGGGGGGAATGGGGCTGGCGGAGAGCTCCCCGTTGAGCTGCTACGCGAGGGCGGCGGGCGCCAACTGGGCAGGTGGCCGTCAGGAGTTCGGCTCGGTCGGCGTGCTCAGTCGCGCACAGGCGGCTTCATCGGTGTGGCATGTCATGGACCCTATGAGCAGTGCTTTCGCGGTGGCATCGGCTATGTGACCTAGATGCCGGGGTCGGCGGTCCGGCGGTCGCCTTCAGCGCTTGACTTGAAGTCGCTGCCGGAGCCGAGGTTTGTGTGGCTTCCTCAAGCCCGACGCCAAGGCTGGCGGCTTCGGCACATGCCGACAACGGCCAGGGGTTGACTTCTGTCAGGAGTCCCAAGACGACGTGTCATTTGGTGTGACGCGTGATGTGTGACGGACTGGCCGGCCGCCAGTGGCGTGGGAGACCTGCGCTTCAGTTCGGCAGGCAGGAGCGAGATCGGCGGAGCAGTTCAAGGGCGGCAGGGCACTCCGCGTCGAAGGTGGCCTTCTTGTTCGGCAGGAAGGTCCGACGCCAGGTGCGGGCACAGTGACAGCGGAAGCGGCATGCCCTCCGAGGCTCTCCGATCGCGACATCGCTGACCAATGACGGCCCGAAGGCAAGGCAAGACTTTCGGAACCTCATCCGCCACCGCCGGCTCGCTGGATGAGGTGGCCTGTGATTCGGCAGAGGGGGGTGGGCACATCCGGCGCGTGACGTCGGGCGGGCCTGGCATGCTGACCCGAGTCGACACCTTCTTCACTCCAGGCGCGGGTATTCGTGGCGCTAGTTCTGGCCTGCTTGGTGGCACTGACCTGGTACTTTTCGCACAACAGGTGCTCCACTACACCACCGGACAAGAGGCCCGCACTGTCAGGGTGACTGGCCGGGAGAACGGCGAAAGCCAGGCCGTCTGGATCCTCCGGGGCGGCCATCGAGGCAGTGGGAAGGTCCCGGCGGACTACTGCAACGACGAATACACAGAGGAGGAGCTCGCGATATTCGCCGGAGAGGACTGGGGGGTGCGGGAGCGCAACGACCTGCTGTGGTCCGCCGCTCAACAACTCACGCTCATTGCGCCTGGCGTCCTGATGATGTGGCTGCTGGGGCGCGCACGGGAGCGCAGGCGTCTCGCGACCCGTGTGAAGTCGCGACGAGTGCTTCAAACGGCTCAGCACCATCGCTGAATGATCGACCGCCTGGCCCGCCGGACGCCGACAATACGAGCGCACGCACCTCGTAGGCATCGCCTGCACCCTCACCTGCCTGCGGTCAGCGGTCAGCGGCGCGTCGAGCCGGTACTGCGCCCCAGCCCGAACCTCGCAGCGAGGAGCACCGCGACGCCGTAGCCGAGGACGGTCTCTCTTGCCGTGAGGGGGGTGGCGTCCCACCACGGTGCGAAACCGTCGCCCATTCTCCGTCCCAGCCCTTGCCCGACCTATCGCGTGAGAAGCGGAGACACGGACTCGCTCCGCCGGGTCATGGCTCGCGGTGCACACACGGCTGGGACACACACATGCGGCGCCCACATAGGCCGAGCACACACATGCGGCGCCCACATGCATAGTCAGCCTCCGCCTCGCCGCGGATACCGGATTCGCTACGGACCGGATTCCCTACGACCGCGCGGGACACCCCGTCCCGGTCGCCACGATCCGCTGCCCGTCGACGCCGGTGACGATCACCGGCAATGGTGTGGCGCCGGGGTGGCCGACACTCTGCGCGTCCAGGGCCGTGCAGATGAGCTGGGCCGCCGCGAGACCGGCCAGTCTCCGTACGGGGACCATCAGTTGGATCGACACGCGGTCGTCGTGGGATGTGACCCGCACGGGGTATGACATGCTGGCCGACCCCTGCGGGACCGGGACGGCGGTAGCCGCCGGGGACGCGGCGAGTGTCGGCTCCGGTGTCGGCAACTGCAGCATGGTGATCAGACGCTTGCCCTGCTCGGCCGAGGTCGGCCCCTGCAGCAGCACCCGCACCGCCGACTCGACGTCGACCGGTGCGGCCGTCCTGCGGAGGACGCCGACCAGAGCCCCGTCCGCCACGAAATACACGCGCACCCGCGGCACGACCCCGCCGGCGGGCCCGCCCGCCTCCACCGCACCGGTCGTCGGAATCCCGCAGGACGCGAGCGCGAACAGCGCCGGCAGGACCAGCGACACGGACCTGCGCACGGCCCTCATGAACGGCCCCCTGGCGATACGGCTCCTGACGCGCTTCCTCGCGTCAACTCATGAGCCCGCGACGGGAGTTCTCCCGTGAACAGCGGGAGTTCCACGGTGAACACGGCACCGCCCTCCGCCCGGTTCGCGGCGCGGACGGTGCCGCCGTGCACCCGGACGTTCTCCCTGGTGATCGCCAGCCCCAGCCCGCTGCCTTCGGTCCGCACCCGCGCGGCGTCCGACTTGTAGAACCGCTCGAAGACATGGGGCAGCGCGCTGTCGGTGATGCCCGGGCCGCTGTCCAGCACCTCGATCACGGCCACCCGCTCCGCTTCTCCGGGCCGCTCGCTCCCATACAGGCACAGCCGGACCGGACGGGCGCCGTGCCGGAGCGCGTTGCCGACGAGGTTCGCGACCACGATGTCCAGGCGGCGCGGGTCGACGCGCCCGCGCAGGGCGTCCGGCGGGGGCAGTTCGGTGTCCACCAGGTCGGTCCAGGCGCGTGCGGCGAGGGTGCGCCGCAGCGACTCGGCGAGGTCGATCTCGTCCAGGTGCAGCACCGCGGCGCCCGCGTCGAATCGGGAGATCTCCATCAAGTCGTCCACCAGACGGGCCAGTTTGACGGTTTCCTCGCTGATCAGCCGCACCGCGGTGGCCGTGTCCGGCTCCAGGTGAGCGGCGTCCTCGTCGAGGACACCGGTGACCGCCGACATGGCGGCCAGCGGAGTACGCAACTCGTGCGAGACGTCCGAGGCGAAACGGCGGGCCTGAGCCTCCATCCCGCGCAACTCCGCCACCGACGCCTCCAGGGCCGCCGCCGTTTCGTTGAACGTGTGGGAGAGATCGGCGAGTTCGTCGGAACCGTTGACCGCAAGCCGGGTGTCCAACCGTCCCTCGGCGATGCTGCGGGTGGCGTTGCGCAGTGCCCGTACCGGTCTCAACACCCCGCGTGCGGCGAGCAGCGCCAGCAGTACTGCCAGCGCCAACGCGGGTACCGTGGCGCGTTCGACGGCGGAGACGAGGGCGTCGACGTAGGCCTGTTCCGTGGCTTGAGGGACCGTCAGGAAGACCTGGACGCCGGAGAGTTCGAATCCCGTCTCGCCGCTGCCGAAGACGACCGACATGCCGACGACTAGCGAGGTTCGGGAGCCGTTCTTCACCCGTTGGAAGACGGTGGCCGAGTGGGAGTCCACGGCCTCGCGCAGCGTGGACGTCAACTCCTTGAACGGGTCGTCGGGGACGGAGGTCGCGCGCAGTTCGCCGTAGGTGACCAGGACGCGCCAGGCGCCGGACGGCTGGACCGCCGCCAGGTCCACCGCGAACCGCCGTAGATCGGCCTGGCCCGGTGGGAAACCCAGTCCGGGGGCGAGGCGGTTGGTCTGGGTGCGCATCAGCGTGATCACCGCGTCCTGGCTCTGCTGGAGCACCCCGGTGCGGGCCTCGCGGAAGGTCAGCGCGCCGGTCGTCATGGCGGTGAGCGCGGCGACGAGCGCGAACGCCACGACCAGCCGGGTGCGCAGGCCGCGCAGGTATGGGGCTCTGGGCAATGACTTCACCGGGCGGCGAACCGGTAGCCGAAGCCGCGCATGGTCTGGATGTAGTGGGCCTCGCCCAGCTTGGCGCGCAGCCGTTTGACGCAGGCGTCCACCAGGCGCGCATCCCCGTGGTAGCTGTGTTCCCATACGGCTTCCAGGAGTTGCTGCCGGCTGAATACCTGGCCGGGCGCGGCGGACAGGGTGAGCAGGAGCCGCAGTTCGGAGGGGGCGAGCGCGACGGGCGTGCCGTGCAGGGTCACCGAGAGGCCGGACCGGTCGACGGTCAGGTCCCCGTAGGTGTCGATCTTCGGTATGCCGGCGCCGGTGGGCGCTCCGGCCGAGCGGCGCAGGACGGCCCGGATGCGTGCCTCAAGTACCCGCGCCTGCACGGGTTTCACCACGTAGTCGTCGGCCCCGGCCTCCAGTCCTACGACGATGTCCTCGTCGTCGCCCCGAGCGGTCGCCATGATGATCGGCAGGGTCTGGTCGAGGGCGCGTATCCCCCGGCACACGTCGAGGCCGGGAATGCCGGGCAGCATCAGGTCCAGTACCACGACGTCCGGCCGGAAGGTCCGCAGCCTTTCCAGCCCGTCCTCCCCGGTCTCGGCGGCGGCGACGTCGTGGCGCTCACGGCGCAGGGCCAGGGCGACACCCTCCCGCACGGCTCGGTCGTCTTCTATCAGCAGAACGCGTGGCATGGGCTCAGTATCCGTAAGCGGTCCACCGGATCGGCGACCTGTTACCGGATGATCACATAAACCCGAGTCGGGCGTGCTGTTATTGATTCGTTATCGTTCGGGCCAGGTTCGATCACATTGCGATCACAACCTGAACAACCATGACCGCGCACAAAGCAACTTCCCTACGCAACCGCCGCCGACGCGCTCCCGCACACGCGCCCCTGCGTGGGCGGAGTGGACGGAAGCGGCGGCTGTGGGGAGGTCTGGCCGCGCTGACCGTACTCGGTGCCACGGGGTTCGCGGCCGTGGGCTGGATGTCTCCCGACGGCGGCCGCACCCACGCCGACGCCCGGCCCGCACCCACCGAGCACGCGACATCCGGCACCAAGCGCATCACCAAGCCCGCCACCCGGCCGCCTGCCGGCGCCAAGGCTTCGCCCAGTCCGTCCACCAGCTCCTCCGCGGCGTCCCAGAAGCCCGGCATCCCGGCCACGGGGCCGGGCACCTTCACCACCGCGCCCGGCGGCAGCGCCAAGGTCGGGAAGGGCACGGTCCTGCGCTACCGGGTCGACGTCGAGACCGGCCTCGACCTGTCCGCCGCCGATGTCGCCGCACAGGTGGAGCGCGTCCTCGCGGACCGGCGCGGCTGGACGGCCGACGGGCACTCGGCGTTCCAGCGGGTGTCGAGCGGCAGCACCGACTTCGTCGTCAAGGTGGCGACCCCCGGGACCGTGGACACGATCTGCGGACAGTACGGGCTGGACACCGGCGGCGAGGTCAACTGCAGCGTCGACAGGAACGTGATGGTCAACCTCCGCCGCTGGCTGCTCGCAACTCCCGTCTACGCCAAGGATGTTGTCGCCTATCGCGCGCTGATCATCAACCACGAGGTCGGCCACTTCCTCGGCCACGGCCACGTCGACTGCCCTGGCCCGGGGCGCCCCGCCCCCGCGATGATGCAACAGATCAAGGGCATGCACGGCTGCGTGCCCAACGTATGGCCCTACGACGAGAACGGGCACTACGTCACCGGCCCCGCCGTTCCCTGATCCTGATCGAGCGTGCCGCTCCACTCCCGGTACGCGGCCACGGCCGTCGGCAGGGTCGGGAAGATGTGGTCCGTGCCGACGGAGTCCACCAGCCCGTACGCCTCCAGGTCGTCCAGGAGGTCCTGTTTGACGCGGGCGAGGGCGAACACGACGCCCCGGTGGGCGAGTTCGCGGCGGAGTTCGTCGACCGCGTCCAGGGCGGTGATGTCCACCTCCACATTGGCCTCGGCATTGAGGACGAACCAGCGGACGGGGACGGCCTGTTGAGCCACGGAGGCCAGGGCGCGGCGGCGGAAGTTCTCCGCGTTGGCGAAGAAGAGCGGCGAGTCGTAGCGGTAGACGAGCAGGCCGGGGATGGTGCGGGCCTGCGGGTAGTCGTCCACGTCGTGCATGCCGGCCACACCGGGGACCAGGCCCTCGACGGCGTCGTGCGGACGGGCCACCCGCGTGAGGAGTTCGGCCACCGACAGGCCCACGGCGACGATCACGCCGTAGAGGATGTCCAGGGCCAGTACTCCGGTCAAACAGCCGAGGGCCAGGAGGAGTTCGCGGCGGCGGAAGGTGGCGAGGCGGTGGAAGCCGGTGAGGTCGATCATGCGGACGGCCGCGTAGACGACGAGGGCGCCGAGGACCGCCGAGGGGGTGCGGGTGAGCAGGGGGCTCAGGAAGAGCAGGACGGCCAGGACTCCCGCTCCGGCGATCAGTGAGTACGCCTGGCTGCGGGCGCCCGCCGAGGAGGCCAGCGCGGTGCGGCTGGCGCTGCTGCTCACCGGGAAGCCGTGCAGTACGCCGGCGCCGAGATTGGCCGCGCCCAGCGCCAGGAACTCCTGGTCGGCGTCGAGACCGGGGCCGTCGTCCTCGTCGCCGCCGGTGAAGGCGCGGGCGGTGAGGATGAAGTCGGTGTAGGCGACGAGCAGGACACCCAGCGCGGGCAGCACCAGGTGGGGGAGTTCGGTGAGGTCGGGCAGGCCGATCGTGGGAAGTCCCGCCGGGACGTGGCCGATCACCCTGATGCCGTACCGGTCGTCGAGGTTGAAGACGGCCACGGCCGCCGTGCCCAGCACCACGGCGAGCAGCGGGCCGGGCACCATCCGGGACATGCGCGCGACCGTGAACAGGAACGCGAGCGTGACGGTGGCGAACAGCAGTGTGGGGGTGTGGAGTTGACCCAAGTGTCGTAGGAACGACCAGAGTTGGGGGAAGAACGCCGAGCCTGTCGTCGACACCCCGGTGAGCTTGGGGAGTTGGTCCACGATCATGATCAGGGCCACGCCCGCCAAGTACCCGATCAGGACGGGGCGGGAGAGGAGGTCGGCGACGAAGCCGAGCCGTACCGCCCAGGCGACGAGGCAGAGCAGGCCGACCGTGATCGCGAGGGCCGCCGCCAGCGTGGCGTAGTGGCTCGGGTCGCCGGCCGCGAGCGGGCCCACCACCGTCGCCGTCATCAGCGCGGTCGTCGACTCTGGGCCGACCGACAGGAGCCGGGACGAGCCCAGTACGGCGTAGAGCGCGAGCGCGGGGAGGATCGCCCACAGGCCGGCGACCGGCGGGAGGCCGGCGACTCCGGCGTACGCCATCACCTGCGGGACGAGGTACGCGGCGACCGTGACGCCGGCCAGCAGATCGCCGCGCAGCCAGGCGCGCCGGTATCCGGCCAGCGCGGCGATTCCGGGTGCCAGGCGTCGCCACTCCAGGACGCGCCCGCCCGGGCTGTGGGGCATGGTGCTCCTCGACCCGACCGGCTCAGAGGCTCGCCGCGTGGTCCGGGACGAAGGTCTGCAGGTCGCGCGGCGGGCGTTCGTAGCCGGTGGACGGCGGGCGGGGCGGGAGTTCGAGGACCGGGGGCGACACCTCGCGGTACGGGAGTGAGCCGAGCAGGTGGGCGATCATGTTCAGTCGGGCCCGGCGCTTGTCGTCGCTCTCGACGACGTACCAGGGGGCCTCGGAGATGTCCGTGTGCACCAGCATCTCGTCCTTGGCCCGCGAATAGGCCTCCCAGTGGGTGATGGACTCCAGGTCCATCGGCGACAGCTTCCAGCGGCGCAGCGGATCCTCCAGCCGGCGCCGGAAACGGTCCTGCTGCACGGAGTCGCTCACGGAGAACCAGTACTTGCGCAGCACGATCCCGTCCTCCACGAGCATCCGCTCGAAGATGGGGCACTGGCGCAGGAACAGCTGGTACTCCTCCTGGGTGCAGAAGCCCATCACGCGCTCGACCCCGGCCCGGTTGTACCAGCTGCGGTCGAAGAGGACGATCTCACCGGCGGCCGGCAGATGCTCGACGTACCGCTGGAAGTACCACTGGGTGCGCTGGCGGTCGGTCGGCTTCGGCAGCGCGGCGATACGGGCGACACGGGGGTTGAGGTGCTCCGACACGCGCTTGATGGTGCCGCCCTTGCCCGCCGCGTCCCGGCCCTCGAAGACGATCACCAGCCGGGTGCCCTCGGCCCGCACCCACTCCTGGAGTTTCACCAACTCCGTCTGCAGGCGCAGCAGTTCGGTCTCGTACTTCGTGCGCGGCAGCTTCGTCGCCTTTTTGCCGGCCATGCCGCCTCAACCCCTCGATGACGTGCGCGGTTCCTCGTGTCCAAGGTCGACACCTGGACAGCACCGTACTGACCGGCGGGGGAGCGCGCACCCCGGATGCGTGCTCTGCCGGGTTTGCGGTGGACGGCAGCGGCAACCCGGACTGTGTGACCGCGATGACCACCCAGCAGGAACTCGTCCGCTTCCTGGAGGACCGCTTCGCCTGTGCACAGGCCTGCACCGAGTGTGCGCGGGCCTGTGTGCTGCGCGTCAGCCGCTCGGATCCGGACGCCACCGACCACGAGGCACTCGTACGACGCAAGGCACTGCTGTGCGCGGAGGTGTGCGACGCGACCTGCCGGACGCTGGCCGAGCAGAACCTCCAGGACGAGTCCGCCCTGCGCCTGCAGGCCAAGTGGTGCCTGCTCGTCTGCCTGGAGTGCGCGCAGGTCTTCGACGCGCTGCCGGGCGCCGAGGCGGACGCGGAGGCGTGCCGGGACTGCGCGCGGGCGTGCACGGAGTTCATGGCCACGCTGAACTGACGTGCCCCTGCGCCCTCTTGGCGGCCCCTGCGCCCTCTTCAGGGGCATTGCCGCCTCGCCATTCCCAATTTCTGTAACACGTTCTACGGTGTGCGCCGTCAGGACCGGCCTTGGGGAGCCTGGAGGCGCCGTGCATCTCGAATACACGCCCGAGCAGCAGCGGCTGCGCACCGAACTGCGCGCCTACTTCGCCGAGTTGGTGCCCGACCACGCCTACTCGCGCTACGACGACCCCGCCGCCCAGAAGCGCTTCTACCGCGAGACCATCCGCCGGCTCGGTACGGACGGCTGGCTCGGGGTCGGCTGGCCCGAGGAGTACGGCGGGCGCGGGCTTACGCCGATGGAGCAGTTCATCTTCTTCGACGAGGCGGCGCAGGCGGGCGTACCGCTGCCGTTGATGGCGCTGAACACGGTCGGCCCGACGATCATGCACTTCGGCACCGACGAACAGAAGGCGTACTTCCTGCCGAAGATCCTGGCCGGCGAGATCGACTTCGCGATCGGCTACAGCGAGCCCGAGGCCGGCACGGACCTGGCCGCGCTGAAGACGCGGGCCGTACGGGACGGCGACGAGTACGTCGTCAACGGCCAGAAGATCTGGACGACGAACGGCGACACCGCCGACTGGGTCTGGCTCGCCGTCCGCACCGACCCGGACGCCCCGCCGCACAAGGGCATCACCATGCTCCTGGTACCGACGGCCGACCCCGGCTACTCCTGCACGGTGATCAACACCCTCGCCTCGCACGACACCACGGCGAGCTACTACGAGAACATCCGCGTCCCGGTCTCCCGCCGTGTCGGCAAGGAGAACCAGGGCTGGCGCCTGATCACCAACCAGCTCAACCACGAACGCGTCACCCTCGCCGCTCACGGCACCATGGCGATCCGCGCCCTGCACGACGTCCAGCACTGGGCCATGGAGACCAAACTCACCGACGGCCGCCGCGTCGTCGACCTCCCCTGGGTCCGCCGCCTCCTCGCCCGCACCCACGCGCGGCTCGACGCGATGAAACTCCTCAACTGGCAGATGGTGAACGCCGTCCAGGAAGGCACCCTCACCCCCCAGGACGCCTCCGCCGTCAAGGTCTACGGCTCGGAGGCCCGCCGCGACGCCTACGCCTCGCTCATGGAGATCGTCGCAGCGGCCGGCGCCCTGAAGGAGGGCTCCGCAGGCGTCGTCCTGCACGGCGAGTTGGAACGCGGCTACCGCTCCGCCGTCATCTTCACCTTCGGCGGCGGCAACAACGAGATCCAGCGGGAGATCATCTCGTGGATCGGGCTGGGGATGCCGAGGGTGCGGCGTTAGGGCCTGTCCGGCGGATCAGGTCGCAGGAGATCGGCGGGGCCTGATCAGCGCCGGTGAGCGGGGCCTGGTGCGTGCAGTCGCAAGGCGGAGGAGGGCGTCGACGCGGAGCGTCGACAACCGACGACAACGCCGCTGGGGGTCCCCCACGCCCTTTAGGCAGTGGGGGAATGCGTGTCAGGCCCCGCGTCTGCGACAGGATCCGCCGGACAGGCCCTGGCCCGGGTCGTGCACCGCCCGCGCGGGCCAACCTCGTGCTCGGCCCGCCGGCGCATCGCCTCTCCTCCGCACACCGCGCTGAGCGCGAGTTCGCTCCAGGTCAGGCGGGCGGGCGCGGTAGTGGGCGTCGGGCCGTTCCGGCCAGCCGCAGTAGCAGTCGACGCTGACGCGGACCAGGTCACGGGTGATCGAGGCGGTGCCGGTGTCGCGGAGCGGGCGGCGCATGGTCAGCCGGTAGGCGCCGCCCGCGCGACCCGGCGGTCCAGTCCTCCTCGTATCGACTGCCGCCTGGACCGCCTTCGCCACCGATCCCAAGCGCCCCAGCCGCTCACAGGAAGGCACGAGCGCCGAGCAGGGGCGGCTTCAGGGGATGCAAAACCCGCTGCACGGTCCCAGCCACAGTGGACCGCAGCCGTGATTGGTCCAGTTGCAATAAAACGGTGAGGCGTAGCACACCGTGTCGCAGCTTCCGCTCCCCGCGCACTGGGAATTGCAGTCGAGGACCTGGGTGCTCTGATCGCTCCGAGGCGCCACGTGCTGTGTGTCGGCGGGGCCAAGCGTCCTGAGAATCGCCCGCGCCCCGCTCTCGCCGAACGCCGCCACAGCCGCCGTCTCCAGCCCTTCGGCGGCTGCTCTCTGCCGGCGCCCCGCGATGATCTGCGGTGCCAGCCGCGTCGCGTCGTCCAGGACGGCGGACTGCTCTGCCGACAGACCGGGGTGTGTCTTCCGGTAGTTCGCGAAGTGCGCCACCCACAGATCACTCCGAGCCGAGGCGGACAGCGCGCCGTAAATGGCACGCCGATAGTCCGCGGGGTAGGAGGCGAACTCGGAGTAGCCGGAGGGCAGCCGGTCACGGTTGGCCTTCACCCATCGCGACGCCTTACTGCCCTTGGCGCGGGTCACGGCCTGCGCGGGTGAGGCCGCCAGGCCGCCGGTGACCAGAAACGTTCCCAGAGCCAGCCCCGGCACGGCCTTGAGGATTCCTCGACGGCTCGGGGGCCGCAGCACGTCGAGGTCGCGGAGCGCACGCTCCACCCGCAGTGAGTCCGAGGGTCCCAACAGCCGCGCCAGGCGCAGGGACAGCCCGGTTCCGGTCCAGGCCCGCACCTGGTCGCCGTCGACCGCCAACAGGGTCGGGGCCCACTCGGCCCCTTCCCCCAGGGCACGCGTGCGCAGGTCGCGAATACGGGGTTCCGTGAGGCCCGCGGTCGTCAACGTACCGTCGACGGACACACGAACCCGATCCACCACTTCTTCGCAGAATCGGCAGTCGGCGTCGAATGCCAATATCCACTCGGTCACAAGCTTCTCCCCACGTCTATGTGACAACCCGTCCCTTGGTGCCCGTCCGGTGTGAGTTTTCACGCCGATCCGTAGCGCGCCGTTCAGCACTCTTGCGCGCTTCGGGTCTACCTGAAGAGAAACCATTTGCCGGGGCGCATGGAAGCGTCAATCAATTCGACGAGGATCGAATCGCTTTACATGCACAGGCCGTGCTTACGGCGGGAGAACACCCGTTGCCAATGCACCTGTCCAACCTCGACAGGAGTGTGAGCCGTCCGCATGCGTGATCCTCAACTCGGCTCCGGGACGGGGGCGTTCTCTGCGGACGAGCAACCGAATGCCCAGCGGCCGCCGGGAGATCAGGTCTCCTGGGAGTTCGGCGACCCGGGCCCCGTCACGAACCAGGCCACGAACTGGGTGCCGCCCGCAGCATCACAGCGGATCAGCGTCCGCTGAATCGACTCCCATCTGCGGGTGGTGCCTCGCTCCGCCCCCGCTGCCTCCCTCCTCGTCCCAGCGCGCGAGGCGCAACGACGGCGCTTGACGCACTTGCCGTAAGCCTCCCTGCCGTCGTACGCCCATCAGCTGTACGGCGAACCGGCCCCCGGGCCCCGACAGACCGACCCCCGCGCCCACCCCCGTCACCCGAGCAACTGCGCGCCGCAGCCACCCTGTTGCGCTGCGTTCCCGCACATATACGCCCGCACCTCCCGCCCAGGCGCGCCTGTGTGCCGTGTCGCGCCTCCGCCCCGACTCGCGCCCGCCCCCGTACAAAGTCGGGCGATCGCTCGCCATACTGGACGAGCCAGGGGAGGGCGGGACGAACATTGACGGGGGCGATCGCGGAGATGGGGGACAGCAGACTGATCCAGGGTCGCTACCGCCTGCTCGATCTGATCGGGCGCGGCGGCATGGGTGAGGTGTGGCGTGCGCGGGACGAGTCGCTGGGGCGGCATGTCGCCGTGAAGTGCCTCAAGCCGTTGAACCCGCACCACGACCAGTCGTTCACCCGCGTCCTGCGCGAGCGGTTCCGGCGTGAGGCCCGGGTGGCCGCCGCGCTGCAGCACCGCGGGGTGACCGTCGTCCACGACTTCGGCGAGGACGACGGCGTCCTCTACCTCGTGATGGAGCTTCTCGACGGCCGCAATCTCTGCCAGCTCCTGGAGGACAACGAGCAGCGGCCACTGCCCGTCGGTGACGTCGTCGACATCGCCGAGCAGGTCGCCTCCGCCCTCGCCTACACCCATCAACAGGGCATCGTGCACCGGGACTTGAAGCCCGCGAACATCATGCGGCTGACCGACGGCACGGTGAAGATCTGCGACTTCGGCATCGCCCGCCTCGGCGCCGACATCGGCTTCACCTCCCGGCTGACCGGCACCGGCATCGCGATGGGCACCCCGCACTACATGTCGCCGGAACAGATCAGCGGCACCGAGGTCGACCAGCGCAGCGACCTCTACTCCTTCGGCTGCGTGCTGTACGAACTCGCCACCGGGGCACCGCCGTTCGACCTCGGCGACGCCTGGGCGATCCTCATCGGCCACCGCGACACCCCGCCCCAACCGCTGCGCGACCAGCGCGCCGAAGTGCCCGAGTACCTGGAGAAGGTCATCCTCGACCTGCTGGCCAAGCTCCCGGAGCAACGTCCGCACGACGCACGCGAGTTGGGGCGCCGGATCACCATGGGCCGTACGACACCCTTGTACGTACCGACCGTAGTGACCCCGCAGCCCCAACTGCGCCCGTCCGAACCGGTGTCCGAGCCCGTATCCGAGCCGGTCTCCCGCGAAGCGATCCTGCCGTCCTGGACGCGCGGGATGACCACCGGGCACAAGGCGACCGGCGCCGGCCTGCGCACCACCCCGCCGGACGCCGGAGCCGGACTCACCGGTGAGTGGATCGCCCGCCCGACCACCGGCCACGCCGAGGAACCCGCGCCGGAGTCGCCGTCCGCACCGGCCCCGGAGACCCTCAACGCCCTGGCCGGACGCCACAACGCGGGCCTGAGCCTGGGAAGGCTGGGCCGCTGGGCGGAGGCCGGCGAGGTGCACCGCGCGGTCGCCGCCGAACGCCGGCACCTGCTGGGTCCGGACCACCCTGACACCCTCGCCAGCCGCTACGAACTCGGCTTCACCCTCAGCCGAACCGGCCGCGCCGCCGACGCCCTGCACGAGTACACCCACGTCGCCCGCGCCAGGGAACGGGCGTTGGGCGCCGACCACGCCGACACACTCGCCGCCCGGCAGGAAATGGCGTACGTCCTGGGCCAGTTGGGCCGCCACTTCGACGCACACCAGGTGTACACGTCCGTACTCGCCGCCCGGGAACGCGCGATGGGCCCCGACCACCCGGACACCCTGCGCTGCCGCCACAACCTCGCCTTCAACCTCAGCCGGCTCGGCCGCCTGGAGGACTCGTACCGCATGGCCTGCGAGGTCGCCGCCGCCCGCGCCCGAGTGCTGGGCCCCGGCCATCCCGACACCCTGGTCACCCGTTACGAAGTCGCCTACGCCCTCGGCCAGTTGGGCCGCTGGACCGAGGCCCTGCAGACCTACGGCGAGGTCGCCGAGGCGCGCGCCCAGGCCCTCGGCCCCGACCACGCCGACACGCTCGCCGCCCGCTACGAGGTCGGCATCAGCCTCGGCCGGCTCGGCCGCAGCGCCGACGCCCTCAAGCTCTACCGCGACCTGATCGACGACCGCACCCGCGTCCACGGCCCCGCCCACCCCGAGACCCTCCGCGCCCGCCACGGCCTCGGCGTCAACCTCGGCCGCCTCGGCCGCTGGGAGGAGGCCCTCGCCGAGTCCCGCGACGTGTGCGCCATCCGCGAGCGCGTCCTCGGCGCCGACCACACCGACACCCTGGTCAGCCGCCGCGAGGTCGCCGTAGGCCTGGGTTGGCTGAGCCGCTGGGCCGACGCCCTCACCGAGTACCGCCGGGTGGCCGTCGCCCGCGAGCGCGTCCTGGGCCCGGATCACCCCGACACCCTCGCCAGCCGCAACGACGAGGCCCACTGCCTGGAACAACTCGGCCGCAACGCCGAGGCGGTCGAGCTGTACCGCCGGGTGGCGGCGCTACGGCAGGGGCGGGCGCCTGGGGGGAACTGAGGGCCGCGCCGCCAACTCCGGCCATGGGCGCGGACGGCCGCGTGCCCATGACTACCCGCAGATCCGGAAGGCCGCGCCTGTCTTCAGCCCCGCCCGCATCCGCCCACGGTTGCTCAGCACCACGCGCCCACCTCTGGCCGACCTAGATCACCTCGTGTTACGAAGAACCATGCCTGCACACGAGGGACACGGACACCGGACGTACGACGCCGTCATCGTCGGCGGTGGCCACAACGGCCTGGTCGCCGCCGCCTACCTGGCCCGGGCCGGGCGCTCCGTGCTCGTCCTGGAACGCCTCGACGGCACCGGCGGCGCCGCCGTGTCGACGCGCCCGTTCGCCGGGGTCGACGCACGGCTGTCGCGGTACTCGTACCTGGTCAGCCTGCTGCCCAAGAAGATCGTGCGGGACCTCGGCCTCGACTTCCGCGTCCGTGGGCGCACCATCTCGTCGTACACCCCCGTCGAACGCGACGGACTCCCCACCGGACTCCTCGTCGGCGGCGGCGAGCGCCGCACCCGGGACGCCTTCGCCCGGCTGACCGGCGGCGACCGCGAGTACGCGGCCTGGCAGCGGCTCTACGGCATGACCGGCCGCCTCGCGCAGCGGGTCTTCCCCACGCTCACCGAACCGCTGCCCACCCGCGACGAGCTGCGCCGGCGCGTGGACGACGAGGACGCCTGGCGGATGCTCTTCGAGGAGCCGATCGGTGTCGCGATCGAGGAGAACTTCACCGACGACCTGGTCCGGGGCGTCGTCCTCACCGACGCCCTCATCGGCACCTTCGCCGACGCCCACGACCCCACGCTCGCCCAGAACCGCTGCTTCCTCTACCACGTCATCGGCGGCGGCACCGGCGCGTGGGACGTCCCCGTCGGCGGGATGGGCGCCCTGACCGACGCCCTCGCCACCACCGCGCGCGAGGCCGGCGCCGTACTCGCCACCGGGCACGAGGCCCTCCGTATCGACACGGACGGACGCGTCGCCGAGATCACCTACCGCACGGCCGACGGCGAAGGCGTCGTGGCCGCCCGGCACGTCCTGGTCGGCGCCTCGCCGCAGCAACTGGCGGCCCTCACCGGCGACGAGCCGCCCGCCCCCGCCGAGGGCGCCCAGCTCAAGGTGAACATGCTGCTCAAACGACTGCCCCGGCTCCGCGACAGCTCGGTCGACCCGCGCGAGGCGTTCGCCGGCACCTTCCACATCGCCGAGGGCTACGACCAACTGGCCGCCGCACACGCCCAGGCCGCGTCGGGTTCGCTGCCCGCCGCCCCGCCCTCCGAGATCTACTGCCACTCGCTCACCGACCCGAGCATCCTCGGGCGGGACCTCGTCGAGGACGGCTACCAGACCCTCACGCTCTTCGGTCTGCACACACCGGCACGACTGTTCGAGCGAGACAACGACGCCGTACGCGACGAGCTGTTGAAGGCGACGCTCGCCCAGTTGGACAACCACCTTGCCGAACCGCTCGCCGACTGCCTGGCCACCGACGCGGACGGCCGCCCCTGCATCGAGGCGAAGACCCCGCTCGACCTGGAACGCGACCTCAGGCTCCCCGGCGGCAACATCTTCCACCGCGAACTGACCTGGCCGTACGCCCAGGACGACACCGGCCGCTGGGGCGTCGAGACCCGACACGCGAACGTCCTGCTGTGTGGAGCCGGCGCGGTGCGGGGCGGCGGGGTGAGCGGGGTGCCGGGACACAACGCGGCGATGGCGGTGCTGGAGGCGGGGGAGCGCTGAGGGGCGCCGGGCGCGGTCATGCTTTGCCCGAGGTGATGCTTTGCCTGAGGCGACGTTTTGCCTGAGGCGATGCTTTTGCCTGAGAGGACGAGGTAGGTGGTCGTGTCATCGGTCGGGGATTTCTACGACGCACTCGCCGCCGACTACCACCTGATCTTCCCGGACTGGGACGCGAGCATGGCCCGCCAGGCAGCCGCGCTGGACGGGCTGGTCCGGGCTCGGCTGGGTGCGGGGCCACACCGGGTGCTGGACTGTTCATGTGGGATCGGCACACAGGCGCTCGGGCTGGCGGGGGTCGGACACCGGGTGGTCGGCGGCGATCTCAGCCCGGCCGCCGTCGCGCGGGCCACTGCGGAGGCCGCGAGCCGGGGCGTCGAACTTCCGGTGGCCGTGGCGGACATGCGGGCGCTGCCGTACCGGGCCACCGCCTTCGACGTCGTCGTCTGCGCCGACAACTCGCTGCCGCATCTGCTCACCGCCGACGATGTGCGCACCGCCCTGGTCGGCATGCGCCGGGTCCTTCGCGACGACGGGCTCCTTGTGCTGAGCGTCCGGGACTACGACGAGATCCGCGCCGCCCGCCCCACCTCCACGTCCCCGCAGGTGTCGACGACCGCCCAAGGCCGGGTGATCACCTTTCAGTTGTGGCACTGGCACGACGACGGCGAGCGCTACGACCTGGAGCACTTCCAGGTGATTCCGGCGGAGGGCGGCGGTTGGGAGGTACGGGTCCGGCGCACCGCGTACTGGGCCTTGACGCGTGGTGAGTTGAGCGCCGCGGTGGCCGACGCGGGCTTCGCGGAGGTCAGTTGGCACGACCCGGCGGACAGCGGCTTCTACCAGCCGGTGCTCACGGCCCGGCGGGTTCCGTAGGCTCGCGACTCCAGGAAAATCTGACGGAGCATCAGAAAAGGCCTTCCGTCGTCCGGAGGACTGCGGCATTCTGCGCCCATGCAGACGGAGTTGAGCAAGAAACTGGGAGTCGAGCACGCCATTTTCGGCTTCACGCCGTTCCCCGCCGTCGCCGCGGCCATCAGCCGGGCCGGCGGTTTCGGAGTGCTCGGCGCGGTCCGCTACACCGCCCCCGACGACCTCAAGCGCGACCTCGACTGGCTGGAGGCGCACGTCGACGGGATGCCGTACGGCCTGGACGTCGTCATGCCCGCGAAGAAGGTGGAGGGCGTCACCGAGGCCGAGGTCGAGGCGATGATCCCGGAAGGGCACCGGCAGTTCGTCACCCAGACACTGGCCAAGTACGGCGTGCCCGAACTCGCCGAGGGCGAGGCGTCCGGCTGGCGCATCACCGGGTGGATGGAACAGGTCGCCCGCAACCAGCTCGACGTCGCCTTCGACTACCCGATCAAGCTGCTCGCCAACGCCCTCGGCTCCCCGCCCGCCGACGTCGTCGCCCGCGCCCATGACCGGAACGTGCTCGTCGCCGCCCTCGCGGGCAGCGCCCGGCACGCCCGCAAGCACGCGGAGGGCGGCATCGACATCGTCGTGGCCCAGGGCTACGAGGCGGGCGGCCACACCGGCGAGATCGCCTCCATGGTGCTCACGCCCGAGGTCGTCGACGCCGTCGACCCGCTGCCGGTCCTCGCCGCGGGCGGCATCGGCAGCGGACAGCAAGTGGCCGCCGCGCTCAGCCTCGGCGCCCAAGGTGTGTGGCTGGGCTCCATATGGCTGACCACCACAGAAGCCGATATGCACTCGCCCGCCCTGACCCGCAAACTGCTCGCCGCCGGGTCCGGCGACACCGTCCGCTCCCGAGCGCTGACCGGGAAACCGGCCCGCCAACTGCGCACCGAGTGGACCGACGCCTGGGACGACACGGACGGCCCGGGCACCCTGCCCATGCCCCTCCAGGGACTGCTGGTCGCCGAGGCCGTCTCACGCATCCAGAAGTACGAGATCGACCCACTGCTCGGCACCCCCGTCGGCCAGATCGTCGGCCGCATGAACAGCGAGCGCAGTGTCCAGACCGTCTTCGACGACCTCACCCGCGGCTTCGAGCACGCCGTCGACCGCATCAACCGCATCGCTGGAAGGAGCGGCCAGTCGTGAGCACAGAGGGCGCAGACACACAGGGTGCGACCACAGGTGGTGCGGCCACACAGGGCAAGACCACACGTGGGGCGACCACACAGAGCGCAACCACACAGGGCGTGAGCACACCTCCCGCTGGTTTCTGGGCCCAGGCGGCTCAGGACCCCGACCGCATAGTCCTCGTCGCGCCCGACGGCGAGGAGTGGACGGCCGGCCGACTGCACGCCGCCGCCAACCAACTCGTCCACGGTCTGCGCGCCGCCGGACTCGAACACGGCGACGCCTTCGCGGTCGTTCTGCCCAACGGCGTCGAGTTCTTCACGGCCCATCTGGCCGCCACCCAGGCCGGGTTCTACCTCGTCCCCGTCAACCACCACTTCGTCGCACCGGAGATCGCCTGGATCGTCGCCGACTCCGGCGCCAAGGTGCTCATCGCGCACGAGCGGTTCGCCGAGCCCGCCCGCCAGGCCGCCGACGAGGCAGGCCTGCCCGCCACCCACCGGTACGCGGTCGGCACGGTCGAGGGCTTCCGGCCGTACGCCGAACTCCTCGACGGACAACCGGAGTCGGCGCCCACGGGCCGGACCCTCGGCTGGGTCATGAACTACACCTCGGGCACCACCGGCCGCCCCCGCGGCATCCGCCGCCCCCTGCCGGGCAGACCGCCCGAGTCGGCGTACCTCGGCGGATTCCTCGCCATCTTCGGCATCAAGCCGTTCGACGACAACGTGCATCTGGTCTGCTCGCCGCTCTACCACACGGCCGTCCTCCAGTTCGCGGGCGCGAGCCTGCACATAGGGCACCGCCTGGTCCTGATGGACAAGTGGACCCCGGAGGAGATGCTCCGCCTCATCGACCGTGAGAAGTGCACCCACACCCATATGGTCCCGACCCAGTTCCACCGCCTCCTCTCCCTCCCGGAGGACGTACGGGCGCGCTACGACGTCACGTCCATGCGGCACGCCATCCACGGCGCCGCCCCGTGCCCCGACCATGTGAAGCGGGCGATGATCGACTGGTGGGGCCACTGTGTGGAGGAGTACTACGCGGCCAGCGAGGGCGGCGGTGCCTTCGCGACCGCCGAGGACTGGCTGAAGAAGCCCGGCACGGTCGGCAAGGCTTGGCCCATCAGCGAACTCGCGGTCTTCGACGACGACGGCAACCGGCTCCCGCCCGGTGAACTCGGCACGGTCTACATGAAGATGAGCACCGGCGGCTTCGCCTACCACAAGGACGAGGCCAAGACGCAGAAGAACCGCATCGGCGACTTCTTCACTGTCGGCGACCTCGGCTACCTCGACGAGGACGGCTACCTCTTCCTCCGCGACCGCAAGATCGACATGGTCATCTCGGGCGGCGTCAACATCTACCCGGCCGAGATCGAGTCCGTGCTCCTCGCCCATCCCGCCGTCGCCGACGCCGCGGCCTTCGGCATCCCGCACGACGAATGGGGCGAGGAGGTGAAGGCCGTCGTCGAACCGGCTCCCGGCCACGAGCCCGGCCCGGCCCTCGCCACCGCCCTCCTCGACCACTGCGCCGAGCAACTCGCCGGCTACAAACGGCCCAAGAGCGTCGACTTCATCGCCGAGATGCCCCGCGACCCCAACGGCAAGCTGTACAAGCGGCGGCTGCGGGATCCGTACTGGGAGGGGCGTACGCGGCCTGTGTGAGTGCGGCACATGTGGGTGCGGCCTGTGTTTGCGTGCCGTCGGTGCTCGGTGCTCGGTGCTCGGGGCGGGGAGGAGTGGCCCGAACCCATGTGGTCCCCACCTACGTGGTCTCGGCCCATGTGGTCTCGGCCCATGTGGGGCGGGACCACCCCGACCAGCCCGCTTGACCTGCCCGGGTGTCGGCCCGAGGATCATGTGTCATGACGCCCGGACACGGCAGCACGGTTGACGGGGTACTGCGACGCAGTGCCCGGCGCACTCCCGCACGCGTGGCGGTGGACTACGGCGAGCGGTCCTGGACGTACGAGGAACTCGACGACGCCGTCTCGCGCGCGGCGAGCGTCCTGCTCGACCAGGGCCTCGCGCCGGGCGACCGGGTCGGTTCCTACGGCCACAACTCGGACGCCTATCTGATCGGCTTCCTCGCCTGCGCCCGCGCGGGCCTCGTGCACGTACCGGTCAACCAGAACCTCACCGGCGACGACCTCGCGTACATCGTCGGCCAGTCCGGCAGCACGCTGGTGCTCACCGACCCCGACCTCGCCGGTCAACTCCCCGACGATGTGCGGACGTTGCCGCTGCGGGACGCGGACGGCTCGCTGTTGGACCGGCTCGCGTCGGCGTCGCCCTACGACGGTCCCGAGCCGCGCACCGACGACCTGGTGCAGTTGCTCTACACCTCGGGCACGACCGCGCTGCCCAAGGGCGCGATGATGACCCACCGGGCCCTGGTGCACGAGTACTTGAGCGCGATGACCGCCCTGGACCTGAGCGCCGGGGACCGGCCGGTGCACTCGCTGCCGCTCTATCACTCGGCGCAGATGCACGTGTTCCTGCTGCCGTACCTGGCGGTCGGAGCGACCAACACCATCCTCGACGCGCCCGACGGCGACCGGCTCTTCGACCTGATCGAGGCCGGGCGCGCGGACAGCCTGTTCGCCCCGCCCACGGTGTGGATCGGCCTCGCCAACCGCCCGGACTTCGCGACCCGAGACCTGAGCGGGCTGCGCAAGGCGTACTACGGCGCGTCGATCATGCCGGTGCCCGTCCTGGAGCGGCTGCGCGAGCGGCTCCCCAAGCTGGCGTTCTACAACTGCTTCGGGCAGAGCGAGATCGGCCCGCTGGCCACGGTCCTGGGCCCCGATGAGCACAAGGGCCGGATGGATTCCTGCGGCCGTCCCGTCCTGTTCGTGGACGCGAGGGTGGTCGACGAGGAGGGCAAGGACGTTCCCGACGGCGCGCCCGGCGAAGTCGTCTACCGCTCACCGCAGTTGTGCGAGGGCTACTGGGACAAGCCCGAGGAGACCGCCGCCGCCTTCCGTGACGGCTGGTTCCACTCCGGCGACTTGGCGGTACGCGACGTCCACGGCTTCTTCACCGTCGTCGACCGGGTGAAGGACGTCATCAACTCCGGTGGCGTACTGGTCGCTTCACGCCAGGTAGAGGACGTTCTCTACACCCACGAGGGCGTCGCCGAGGTCGCCGTGATCGGCCTCCCCGACGATCGCTGGATCGAGGCCGTCACCGCGGTCGTCGTCCCGCGCGGCGAGGTCACCGAGGCCCAACTCATCGGCCACGCACGGGAGAAGCTCCCCCACTTCAAGGCGCCGAAGCGGGTCGTGTTCGTGGACGAGCTGCCGCGCAATGCCAGCGGGAAGATCCTCAAGCGGGAGTTGCGGGAGCGGTTGGGCGACTGAGCGTTCTCACCCGGGAGCCTGAGCGTTCTCACCCGGGAGTCGGAGCCGGAGCCGTGCGGGCCTCCGCTCCCGCGATGGTGTCCCGCAACACCTCACGGGCTGCTGCGAGTTCGGCGGAACGGCGGTCGAGGGCGCTCAACTGGGCACGCAGCGCGTCGAGTACACCTGGGCAGGGTTGTACGGCGGCCTCGTCCGTGGTGCAGGGCAGTACCTGGCGGATGACCCGGGTGGGCAGCCCGGCGGCGAGGAGCGCGCGGATGCGGAGCACGGCGGCGGTGTCCGAATCGGCGTACTCCCTATAGCCGTTGGGCAAGCGCTCGGGTCGTAGCAGCCCGGCCCGTTCGTAGTAGCGCAGCAGGCGCTCGCTGGTTCCCGTCCGCTCGGCCAGTTCCCCGATCAGCACGGGCACACACCCCTCTCCGACTTGACCTTCCAACGGTGTCAGGGATCAACACTGGCTCCCGCCGCCCGCATTCCGCCGGGTGGCCGGCCCGCTCAGGGAGACGCACATGATTCTCGACGCCCACAGCCATGTCCACGACCCGCTCGACGCCCACCTGTTGGCGCTCGACGACGCGGGTGTGGATCGCACGGTGCTGTTCCCCACCCGCGCACACCCGGAACGGGCCACCGACCTGGACTCCCTCCAGCACGAAATGGGCGTACTGGAACGGGCGTTGGCCGGCGGTTCCGGCGACGACGGATTCGCCCTGGCGCTGCGGGAGTTGGACGAGGCCCTCGCTGCACACCCTGACCGTTTCCTCGGTTTCGGCTCCGTTCCCCTCGGCCGTCCCGACGCCGAAATCGCGGCCCGTGTGGAGCGCGACGTGACCGGCCGCGGGCTGTACGGCATCGGGGAACTCACCCCGCTCCCGAACCGGGCGGCCCTCGTCGAACCGGTGCTCCGCGCGGCCCACGACCACACCGGACTCCCGGTGGTCGTCCACGGCGCCGCGCCCACGACCGCAGCGGACCTGCGCACACTCGCCGAACTGGCCGCCCGCTACCCGAAGGTGCCGCTGGTGATCAGCCAACTGGCCGGAGCCCACTGGATGTTGGCGATCGAAATCGCCCGCGCCACCCCCAACCTCCACCTCGAACTCTCCACCGCGAACATCGTCTTCGCCGTCCGCCTCGCCATCCACGAACTCCCCACCCGCACCTTCTTCGGCTCGGACGCGCCCTACGGAGACCCCGTCGTCGCGCGCACGACGGTGGAACGGGTGACGGCTCCGGGCGAAGTGCGTGACCGGGTGCTGGGCGGGAATCTGGCGGAGCTGCTGGGCCTGGGGTAACTGCGCGTATCGGGTGGGTCCTTCGGCTGGGGGAGTCGCCTCAGGGCGTCCTCAGGTCCACGATGCGGCGGATCTTGCCCACGCTGCGCTCCAGTGACTCGGGTTCCACGATCTCGACCGCGACGGAGACGCCGATGCCGTCCTTCACGGCCGTGGTGATGGCGCGGGCCGCCGCCTCCCGGGTCTCGGGGGTGGCGTCGGGGCGGGCCTCGGCCCGTACCGTGAGGGCGTCGAGGCGGCCCTCGCGGGTGAGTTGGAGCTGGAAGTGGGGTGCGACGCCCGGGGTGCGCAGGACGATCTCCTCGATCTGGGTGGGGAACAGGTTCACCCCGCGCAGGATCACCATGTCGTCACTGCGGCCGGTGACCTTCTCCATGCGCCGGAAGGCGGGTCGGGCGGTGCCGGGCAGCAGCCGTGTCAGGTCCCGGGTGCGGTAACGGATCACCGGCATGGCCTCCTTGGTGAGGGAGGTGAACACCAACTCCCCTTTCTCGCCCTCCGGTAGCACCTCACCCGTGATCGGGTCGACGACCTCCGGGAAGAAGTGGTCCTCCCAGATGTGCAGCCCGTCCTTCGTCTCCACGCACTCCTGCGCGACACCCGGACCGATCACCTCCGACAGCCCGTAGATGTCGACCGCGTCGATCGCGAACCGTTCCTCGATCTCCAGCCGCATCTGCTCGGTCCAGGGCTCCGCCCCGAAGATGCCGACCCGCAGGGAGGTGCCGCGCGGATCGACCCCTTGCCGCTCGAACTCGTCGAGGAGCGTGAGCATGTAGGACGGGGTGACCATGATGATCTCGGGCTTGAAGTCCTGGATGATCTGTACCTGGCGGGCCGTCATACCGCCGGACGCGGGGATGACCGTACAACCCAGCCGTTCGGCACCATAGTGAGCGCCCAGACCACCGGTGAACAGCCCATAGCCGTATGCCACATGCACCTTGTCACCGGGCCGTCCGCCCGCGGCGCGGATGGAACGGGCCACCATGTCCGCCCACATGGAAAGGTCGTTCTCTGTGTAGCCGACCACTGTGGGGCGTCCGGTGGTGCCGCTCGACGCGTGGATGCGGCGGATACGGTCCTCGGGGACGGCGAACATGCCGTAGGGGTAGTTCTCGCGCAGGTCCACCTTGGTGGTGAACGGGAAACGGGCGAGGTCGGAGAGAGCGCGGCAGTCGTCCGGGTGCACTCCGGCCGAGTCGAATGACTGACGGTAGAAGGGCACGTTCGCGTAGGCGTGCCGGAGCGAGGCCCGTAGCCGCTCCAACTGCAGCGTCCTGAGTGCGTCCTGGTCGAGCCGTTCCCCCGAGTCGAGCAGCTCCGCCGCGTCCGCCATCGGAGCACCCTTTCGTCAATCGTGCCATTTCGGGCGACCGATCATTCGGTCGACGTGTGTGGGATCAGTAATCCAGTCGGCCGCCCACCGGGGCAAGAGGTCTGCCCCCACTTTCTCGACACGTCGCCCGGCAGAATGGCCGCGTGGATCTCCGTCCGGAACTGCTGCCACCGTCCGTGCCCATGGCACGAGTGGAGCAACTCAGCCGCGAGATAGAGCGGATCGAGACCCTCTTGTACGGCGCCGACCGCTCGGCCGCGGCGGAAGCCGTGGCTGCGTTCGCCGAGGCGACGGGCACGACTGCTCGGCGGCCGACTTCCTGGGCTACGCAGGGTCGCGGACGCTGGAGGAGTTCGCGCTGGAGGCCGCCCGGCCGGCGTATCCGCGCGTGCCGGACGTCACCCGCGACGAACTCGTCGAAGTCGTCCGCAGAATCCTGGACGACGACCCGGACGCCGAGGACTACCTCCGCCTCTTCACGACGAACGTGGCGCATCCAGCGGCCTCGGACCTGATCATTCATCCGCCGTCCGATCTCGCGGACGCCTCCGCCGAGCAGATCGTCGACGCGGCGCTGGCCCACCGCCCCATCGCTTCCCAATGGAGAAGTCAAGCCGTGCGGGGGTGGTCATAAACCCCGTTGAGACCGTTCGTGATCTCTCCTAGGTTGGCCCGCGTGACGATCGAGGTGCCCTACCTGCCGCTTCCGATTCACCAGTCAGATGTGCGCTACGCCCATGGTCCCGACTCAGTCGTGCAGCCCGGCGTGCCCGTCGGCGAGACGATCGAGTTCGACTGGAGCGAGAGCGCCATCTACCCAGGAACGTCACGGAAGTTCTGGGTGCATGTACCCGCGCGGTACGCCGCCTCGGAGCCCGCGTCGCTGATGGTGTTCCAGGACGGATGGTGGTACCTGGACCCTGAAGGGGAGGTCCGTGGCGGGATCGTTCTGGACAATCTCGTCCATCGCGGTGACATCCCGGTCACCATCGGCGTGTTCGTCGACCCGGGTGTCCTCCCCGATGCCGAGGATCCGAAGAACCGCAATATCGAGTACGACGCCTACGACGATCGGTACGTCAGTTTTCTCCTGACCGAGATCATCCCTGAGGTCACGAAGCGCTACTCGATCGCCGAGGACCCCGACCGGTGGGGCATCTGTGGTGGCAGCAGCGGCGGGAACTGCGCGTTTACCGCGGCGTGGCTGCGTCCGGACAAATTCCGCCGGGTGATCGGGTATCTGTCCAGCTTCGCGCAGATGCCAGGCGGCAACCCGTACCCCGAAATCATTCCCCGTGTCCCCCGTAAGCCGCTGCGCATCTTCATGCAAGCGGGCCATCGCGACCTGGGCTGGAACGCGCGCGAGGCGAACTGGCTCGCCGACAACCTGCGCGTGGCGGCCGCGCTCGCAGAGGGCGGCTACGACTTCCGCCTTGTCCTGGGCGACGGCGGCCACAGCCCCAACCATGGTGGTGTCCTGCTTCCCGATTCCCTGCGCTGGTTGTGGCGGTCGGACGGTCGGGAGTTGGGGTCGGAGCGCACGCTCATCAGGGCAGACGTGTAGAAGACACGCTGGAGACCCGGTGGTAGTGCGCGGCCGGTGCAGGTTTCCGTTCCGCTTCTCGGAATAGCCAAGGCCCTCTGAGGAAACGAGGAGACCTGAGGAACTGCCTTGCGGTGGGGTGTGGTTGGCGGTGAGGATCGGCCGCATGCCGACCTTCACCGCCACCGACGGCACCGAACTCGCCTACCACGTCCGGGGCGAGGGCGAGCCGCTGGTCGTCCTGCCTGGAGGGCCCATGCGGGCCTCCACCTATCTTGGCGACCTGGGCGGACTGGGCGCACACCGTCGCCTGATCCTGCTCGATCTCCGGGGCACCGGCGACTCCGCGGTGCCGGCCGACCGGACGTCGTACCGTTGCGACCGGCTGGTCGATGACGTGGAAGTGTTGCGCGCCCACATGGGGTTGGAGCACATGGACGTGCTCGCGCACTCGGCGGGCGGCAGCCTCGCGATGCTGTACGCGGCCCGGTTTCCCGAGCGAGTCGCACGGCTGACACTCATCACCGCCACCCCTTGGGCACTGGGCATGCCGGCCACGGCCGAGCACCGACTCGCCGCCGCACGGCTACGGAAGGGCGAGCCGTGGTTCGAGGGCGCGTACCCGGCGTTCGAGGCATGGCTGGCGGGCGAAGGAGACTTCGACCCGGTCTTCGAGCCCTTCTTCTACGGCCGGTGGGATGGCGTCGCCGAGGAACACTCCGCGCTCGCCGACGAGCAGTGCAACGACGAGGCCGCCGACCTGTACTTCTCCGAGGGCGCCTTCGACCCGCCCGCCACCCGGGCCGCCCTCGCGGACTTGCCCGCACCCGTCCTGGTCCTCGCGGGTGAGCTGGACGGTGGTCCTCGGCCTCACCTCGCCCGTCGCGCCGCCGATGTCTTCCGCAACGCCGAGTTGGGGGTGCAGCCGGGCGCCGGCCACTATCCGTGGCTCGACGATCCGGAGTGGTTCGTGCGCCGCGTCACCGCGTTCCTCGATGGGAGCAGCGGGTCTCTGCCCTCGGCAGAGTAGGCGAATGACTTGGCGGCCCACCGATTACGTTCCCGGCATGGATATCGAGCTCCGCGCCGTCAAGGCGAACGGCATCACCCTCGCCTGCCGCGTCTGGGGCCCCGAGGAGGCGCCGCCCGTTCTCTTGCTCCACAGCCGGGGCGCCGACGGCGCCGACTGGACGCCGATCGCCGAGCGGCTCGCCACCGGACCCGTTCCGTACCGCGTGTACGCCCCCGACCTACGTGGCCACGGAACCAGCGACTGGCCCGGCACCGAGCCGGGTGCCACGGCGGAGGCGTACGCCTACGAGGCGATGCGGGACGACATGCTCGCCCTCCTCACCGTCCTCGGCATCGAACACGCCGATGTCGTCGGACACTCCCTCGGCGGCATCGTCGCGTATCTGCTCGCGCAGGAGGCGCCCGACGTCGTACGGCGGCTGGTTCTGGAGGATGTGCCGGCGCCGATCGCCTTCGACCCGCCACGGCCGCGCAGCGAACGACCGGCGGGGGAGCTGCCGTTCGACTGGGCCATGATCGAGGCCACCGACGCCACAGCGAACGACCCAGACCCCATGTGGTGGGACCACATGGGGCGGATCACCGTGCCCACGCTGCTGATCGCGGGTGGCCCCACCAGCGGGGTTCCTCAGGACAGGGTCGCCGTGCTCGTCGAGCGGATCCCCGACGCACGCCTGGTGACCGTCGACGCCGGACATCTCGTGCACGAGAACCGGCCGGAGGAGTTCCTTGCCGTCGTAGAAGCGTTCCTCGTGGGAGAGGAGGTCACTTCGCGTAGGCCGTCATGAAGCGGTCCCGGAACTTGTCCATGCCCAACACCGGTGCGTTGTCAGCCGGCTTGAGGCCGTCCGTCCAGCCCCAGCTGGAGATCTTGTCCAGCACCTTCGGGTCGTGGGCGACGATGGTGATCGGCACGTCCTTGTCGGTGGTGCCGCCGGTGACCGTCGGGACGGGCTGGTGGTCGCCGAGGAAGACGAGGACGGTGTTCTTGTTGCCGTAGCGCTGGACCCACTGGGTCAGGCTGTCCACGGAGTACTGGATGGCCTTGCGGTACTCGGTCCGCACGCGCTTCGCGCTCTTCCAGACCTCCGTCGGGTTCGTGCCCTCCTTCTTGATCTGGTTGAAGATCGTGCCGTCCCCGAGCTGGTTCCAGGGGATCGTGTGGGCGATGGGGGACCAGGGGTTGTGACTGGAGGCCAGGATGATCTCCGCCATGATCGGGTCGCGGTTCTTCTTGCCGTACTCCAGCTTCTCGAAGGACTCCAGGCTGAACTGGTCCGGCACCGGCGTCCAGCTGAAGTACGGGCCCTGGTAGCCGAGATGGGTGGAGTCGTAGATGTTGTCGAGGCCGAAGTACTTGCCCTCGGGCCAGGACTTGCGCACGCCGGGGACGATGCCGACGGTGCGCCAGGCGCCGGTCTTCTGGAAGTAGCTGGTGAGGGTCGCGCGGGTGCTGGTCGTCACGGTCCGGTACCGCTGCTGGTTCTTGATCCACAGGCCGGACAGGAACGTCGAGTGGGCGAGCCAGCTGCCGGCGCCCGTCACGGGCGACCTGAGCCACGCGCTGCGCGACGAGAAGCCGGCGGACTTGAGCCTGGCGTCGCCCGCCGTGAGCGTCTTGTCCATCTCCGGCGCCATCGTCGGGTCGTCGAGCGCGACCCGGCCGTAGCTCTCGATGAAGGTGAACAGCACGTCCTTGCCGTGCAGTCCGGTCAGGAGCTGGTTGGGCGGGGTCTTCGCGAAGGCGTCGACGGTGAGCTGCTTCTTGAAGACGTCGGCGTCTCCCAGACCGTCGCGGACGTACTGCACACGGTTGCTGAGGAACTGGCTGTAGCCCTTGGTGGCGAGCGTGACACCACCGACCTGCACGCTCAGGGTGAAGCACATGATCCACACAACACCGAGGACAAGTGTGGTGCGTACGGCCATGGGGCGGTGCGTGGCCAGTACGTCCGCCAGCCGCACCATCGCGAGTGCGCTCGCGATGAGCACGCCGACCAGCAGGACGATCACGCCGATGATCGCGAGCACCTCGCCCGAGCGACCGAACGAGTCCTTCATCCAGTCCGCCGCGTCGCTCAACAGGACCCAGTCGAAGACCAGGTCGAACGGCCGCGCCAGGGTCTCGTAGAAGCCCATGTCGAGGCACTTCAGGACGGTGGACAGCCCGACGAACGCACCCAGGATCACGGCAGTGATCCGCCGGGCCCTCGACGGCAGCGCGAGCAGCACGACCGCGAGGACGATCAGTTCCACGGGGAGGCGGAGGAACGACTGGAACGTCATCCGGTCGAGGCGGTCGGGCACGACGAGCGCGACGAGCAGCAGCGCACCGGCCAGCACACTCATGCCCACCCCAACGGCACGTGAGGTGCGCGGGTAACGACGGCGCCAGCCGAACAAACCCGGGCGGGGCGGGAGTTGGGATGACTGTTCGGCAGAGTCAGCGGGCTCGGCAGACTCAGCCAACTCGGCTGACTCAGTCGATTCGGGCGACTCGGCAGATTCAGATGCGTCGGCAGAGGCTGGCGAGTCGGGTGCGTCGCTCAAGTCGGCTGGCTCGGCTGATGCGTTCGCCTCGGGTGGCTCCTGTGGTTCGGGCGATTCGGCGGCGGCCTCCGTCGCCGCTGTCGGGTCGGTCTCCCCAGAGGCCTTCTGATCCGGCAATGGGTGAGAGCGAGTGAAGAGCGGCACCCGAACGTCCTTCCGTGCTGAGCCCGGTGACGGCATGGCGGACCTGGCCCGGGCCACCAAATCCGTCACCACCAGTACGGCCGCACGCTACCGCCAGTTCAATCCGGCGTCCGCACTGACTCACCGATCTGCCGAGACCGCCACCTCCCGCGCCCACCGGTAGTCCGCCTTGCCGCTGGGCGACCGCTGGATGGACTCCGCGATCACCAACTGGCGCGGGATCTTGTACCCGGCGAGGTGGGTGCGGCAGTGCGTCTGAATGTCGTCCAGGGATGGCTGTTCCGCACCCACGCGCAGTTGTACGACGGCGGCCACATGGTTGCCCCACCGCACGTCCGGCACCCCGGCCACCAGCGCGTCGTAGACATCCGGATGCGACTTGAGCGCCTGCTCGACCTCCTCCGGATACACCTTCTCCCCACCGGTGTTGATGCACTGGGAGCCACGGCCGAGGACCGTGACGACGCCCTCCTCGTCCACGGTCGCCATGTCGCCCAGCAGGACCCACCGCTCGCCGTCCTTCTCGAAGAAGGTCTCGGCGGTTTTCCTCGGGTCGTTGTAGTAGCCGAGCGGTACGTGACCGCACTGGGCGACCCGGCCGATCTCACCGACGGCGACCGGCTCGTGCGTGGCCGGATCGACAACCTGCGTACGTGAGTTGACGCGGACGCGGAAGCCGCGTGCGGGGCCCGAGTCGGCCGTGGCCGTCCCGTTGAAGCCGGATTCGGACGAGCCGAAGTTGTTGAGGAGCATCGTGTTCGGGACGAGTGCCTGGAACTGTGCGCGCACCGTCTCCGACATGATCGCGCCCGACGACGAGACGCTGAACATCGACGAGCAATCGGTGCCCTTCATGGGGCCGTTGAGGGCGTCGATCAGCGGGCGAAGCATCGCGTCGCCGACCAGGGACATGCTGGTGACCTTCTCCCTCTCGACGGTCCGCAGCACCTCCTCGGGCACGAACTTGCGGTGGATCACGATGCGTTGGCCGAAGTTGAAGCCGATGAACGCGGTGAGCGTGGAGGTGCCGTGCATCAGCGGGGGAGTGGGGAAGAAGGTGATCCCCGCCCCGCCGGCCGCGACCCGCTCGGCCAACTCCTCGGGCTTCTTCACCGGTTCACCGGTCGGCGCGCCGCCGCCGAGCCCGGAGAAGAACAGGTCCTCCTGGCGCCACATCACGCCCTTGGGCATCCCGGTCGTGCCGCCGGTGTAGATGATGAACTGGTCGTCCGCCGACCGCGCCGGGAACCCGCGCTCGGGAGACCCGGTGGCTTCCGCGTCCGTGAAGGCCACGGCGGGTACGTCCGGCCCGTCCGCCGGCGCCGCTCCCACCCGTACCAGGTGCCGCAGTTGCTCCACACGCGGCAGCGAGGCCGCCACCCGCTCGGTGAACTCCGTGTCGAAGACGAGCGCCACGAGATCGGCGTCGCGGTAGAGGTACACCAACTCCTCTTCGACGTAGCGGTAGTTGACGTTGACGGGTACGACCCGCGCCTTGAGGCAGCCCAGCACCGTCTGCAAGTACTCGACGCTGTTGTAGAGATGGAGCCCGAGGTGCTCACCCGGGCGTATCCCGGTGTCGATCAGATGATGGGCGATGCGGTTCGCGGCCGCGTCCAACTCCGTGTAGGTCAGGCGGCGTTCCGCGCCCGTGCCCGGGTGGTCGATGTACACGAGCGCCTCGCGGTCCGGGACCACGTCGACGACCGACTCGAACAGGTCGGCAATGTTGTACTCCACCACTCCTCCTGACGTCGGTTCGCCGGTCATCAGAGCAAAGGGCGCGGCAACTGTGAAGGGTCCGCGCAGAAGAAATCTGACTGAGTGTCAGAAACCCCTTGTACTGGCAGGGCACCTCCTGCAACCTGTTCTCGTTCCGGAGGCGATACGGCGACGGGAGGACGGCAATGGGCGGTACGGAACACCTGACCGTGCGGCGCGAAGGCGCCACACTGGTGCTCACGCTCAACAGGCCCGAGGCCAAGAACGCGCTCTCGTTGCCGATGCTGGTCGGGCTCTACGACGGCTGGGTCGAGGCCGACGCGGACGACGCGATCCGCTCGATCGTGCTGACCGGCGCCGGTGGCGCGTTCTGCGCGGGCATGGACCTCAAGGCCCTGGCCGGCAAGGGCATGGAGGGGCAGCAGTACCGCGAACGGCTTGCCGCCGACCCTGATCTGCACTGGAAGGCGATGCTGCGCCACCACCGGCCCCGCAAGCCGGTGATCGCCGCCGTCGAGGGGTACTGCGTGGCCGGCGGTACGGAGATCCTCCAGGGCACCGACATCCGGGTCGCGGGGGAGTCCGCGACGTTCGGCCTGTTCGAGGTCAAGCGCGGGCTGTTCCCGATCGGCGGCTCAACTGTTCGGCTCCAGCGGCAGATTCCGCGTACGCATGCCTTGGAGATGCTGCTCACCGGGCGGCCGTACAGCGCGCGGGAGGCGGCGGACGTCGGTCTCGTCGGACATGTCGTGCCGGACGGTACGGCGCTTGCCAAGGCGCTGGAGATCGCCGAACTCGTCAACGGGTGTGCGCCGTTGGCGGTCGAGGCGGTCAAGGCGTCGGTGTATGAGACGGCGGAGCTGACCGAGACGGAGGGGCTCGCCGCTGAGCTCAAGAGGGGCTGGCCGATCTTTGACACCGCCGATGCGAAGGAGGGGGCCCGTGCCTTTGCGGAGAAGCGGCCGGCTGCTTATAGGCGGGCGTAGGTGCTCCGCTGGTCGGCCGGATTTTGTCTGCGGGCTCGTTGTGGCTGGTCGCGCAGTTCCCCGCGCCCCTTTGGGGCGCGACCCACTGACCCTGCTCTGAAGGAGGCAAGCCCCCGATGCCCGAAGTCCTCAAAGCTCCCCTGGTTCTTGAATTCCCCTTCACTCGCTCCCTCGGCCCCGTTCAGAGTGCCTTTCTCACTGGTCTGCGTGAACGTGTCGTCCTCGGGGTGAAGACCGGTGACGGGCGCACCCTCGTGCCGCCTGTCGAGTACGACCCCGTTACCGCCGAGGAGATCCGCGATCTCGTCGAGGTCGCCGCCACCGGCACGGTCACCACCTGGGCCTGGAACCACGAACCCCGGCGCGGTCAGCCCCTCGGCACTCCCTTCGCCTGGGTCCTGGTCCGACTCGACGGTGCCGACACCGCCCTCCTGCACGCCCTTGACGCCCCCGGCCCCGACGCCGTGCACACCGGCATGCGCGTCCGTGTTCGGTGGGCCGAGGAACGCACCGGTGCCATCACAGACATCGCCTGCTTCGAGCCGTACGAGGACGGAGGCGAAGGCGACGGAGAACGTCAACCTGCCGCCCACACAGGCGAGTTCGAGGACATGGTCACCGGCATCGTGGCCCCCGCGCGTCTCGACTACGTCTACTCGCCCGGCCGCGCCCAGACCGACTACATCCACGCGCTCTCCGAACAACGCACCGTCGGCGAACGCTGCCCCTCCTGCCGCAAGGTGTACGTCCCGCCGAGGGGTGCGTGCCCCACATGCGGTGTCGCCACAGCGGAACATGTCGAAGTGGGTCCGTGCGGCACAGTGACCACGTTCTGCATCGTCAACATCAAGGCGAAGAACCTCGACATCGAGGTGCCGTACGTCTACGCGCACATCGCCCTCGACGGCGCCGACCTCGCGCTGCACGGACGGGTCGGCGGCATCCCCTACGACCAGGTGCGCATGGGACTGCGCGTCGAGGCGGTGTGGAGCGAGGGCAGCCGCTATCCGGACCACTACCGGCCGACCGGCGAGCCCGACGCGGACTACGACGTCTACAAGGAGCTGCTGTGATACGGGAGATCGCCGTCGTCGCCTTCGCGCAGACCGACCACCGGCGCACCACCGACGAGCTCTCCGAGGTGGAGATGCTCATGCCGGTCCTGCACGGCGTCCTCGAACAGACCGGCCTGAAGACCGCCGACATCGACTTCACCTGCTCCGGCTCCAGCGACTACCTCGCCGGCCGCGCCTTCTCCTTCACCCTCGCCCTCGACGGCGTCGGCGCCTGGCCGCCGATCTCCGAGTCGCACGTCGAGATGGACGGCGCCTGGGCGCTCTACGAGGCGTGGACCAAGCTCCTGACCGGCGACGCCGACACCGCGCTCGTGTACTCGTACGGCAAGTCGTCCCCCGGCTCCGTACGCGACGTCCTGACCCGCCAGCTCGACCCGTACTACGTCGCCCCCCTCTGGCCGGACTCCGTAGCCCTGGCCGCCCTCCAGGCCCAGGCCCTCATCGACGCGGGCGACACCGACGAACCCGCGCTCGCCGCAGTGGCGGCCCGCAGCCGGACGGACGCGAGCGCCAACTCCCATGCCCAAGTGAGGGGTTCGGTACCGCAGGGCGACTATGTCGTTCGGCCGCTGCGCACCGGCGACTGTCCGCCGGTCGGTGACGGCGCCGCCGCCGTGATCCTCGCGGCCGGAGACCGGGCCCGCGAACTGTGTGAACGGCCCGCCTGGATCAAGGGGATCGACCACCGCATCGAGGCGCACGGCCTGGGCGTACGGGAGTTGACCGACTCGCCGTCCACCCGGCTCGCCGCCGAGAAGGCCGGCGCCTTCGAACGGCCCGTCGACACCGCCGAGTTGCACGCGCCCTTCACCGCGCAGGAGGTCGTCCTGTGCAAGGCGCTGCGGCTCGGCGACGACGTGCGCGTCAACCCGTCCGGCGGAGCCCTCGCCGCGAACCCCGTCATGGCCGCCGGGCTCATCCGCGTCGGCGAGGCCGCCGCCCGCATCCACCGGGGCGAGTCCGATCGGGCGCTCGCCCACGCCACCTCCGGTCCCTGTCTGCAACAGAACCTGGTCGCCGTACTCGAAGGGGATCCGCGATGAGCAAGGAGCCCGTGGCCGTCGTAGGGATCGGCCAGACCAAGCACGTCGCCGCGCGGCGGGACGTGTCGATCGCGGGACTGGTGCGGGAGGCGGCTCAACGGGCGCTGGACGACGCCGAGTTGACGTGGGCCGACGTCGACGCCGTCGTCATCGGCAAGGCGCCCGACTTCTTCGAGGGCGTCATGATGCCCGAGCTGTATCTCGCCGACGCGCTGGGCGCCGTAGGGAAGCCCATGCTGCGGGTGCACACCGCCGGGTCAGTGGGTGGGTCGACCGCCTTGGTCGCGGCCAACCTCGTCGCCGCTCGCGTGCACGGCACGGTCCTCACCCTCGCCTTCGAGAAGCAGTCCGAGTCGAACGCCATGTGGGGGCTGTCCCTGCCAGTTCCCTTCCAGCAGCCGTTGCTGGCAGGTGCGGGCGGGTTCTTCGCGCCGCACGTGCGCGCCTACATGCGGCGCACCGGAGCACCCGACACAGTCGGCTCCCTGGTGGCGTACAAAGACCGGCGCAACGCGCTGAAGAACCCGTACGCGCATCTCCACGAGCACGACATCACCCTGGAGAAGGTCCAGGCCTCGCCGATGCTCTGGGACCCGATCCGCTACTCGGAGACCTGCCCCTCCTCGGACGGCGCCTGCGCGATGGTCCTGACCGACCGCGCGGGAGCGGCCCGCGCACCACGTCCGGCGGCCTGGATGCATGGCGGCGCCATGCGTAGCGAACCCACACTGTTCGCCGGAAAGGACTGTGTGTCGCCACAGGCCGGCAAGGACTGCGCGGCCGACGTGTACCGGCAGGCCGGGATCGCCGACCCGCGCCGGGACATCGACGCCGTGGAGATGTACGTGCCGTTCTCCTGGTACGAGCCCATGTGGCTGGAGAACCTCGGATTCGCCGAGGAGGGGGAGGGCTGGAAACTCACCGAATCGGGCGTGACCGAGCTGGACGGCGACCTTCCCGTGAACATGTCAGGGGGTGTTCTGTCGACCAATCCGATCGGCGCCTCCGGCATGATCCGCTTCGCGGAGGCCGCCCTCCAGGTTCGCGGCCAAGCCGGAGAACACCAGGTGGAAGGGGCCCGACGGGTTCTCGGGCACGCCTACGGCGGCGGATCCCAGTTCTTCTCGATGTGGCTCGTGGGCAGCGAACCCCCCGCCTCCTGAAAGGTCCCCCTCACGTGGCCTGTTGGCATCAGAAACCGATCGCTAGGCTGGCCGCGGACGACGAATCGGGAGGAGCACGGACGTGGCCGAGAGCACCATCCAGCAGCACCCGCTTGCCGGCTGGGACAAGCCGGAGCTGGACCTCAGTGACGCCGATTGGCACTCAGGCAGCCGTGGGCGGGGGGATGTCCAGATCGCTTTTGTCGAGGGATTCATCGCGATGCGCAACAGCGGCCGCCCGGAAAGCCCTTCCTTGATCTTCACGCCCGCGGAATGGGGCGCGTTCGTGTCGGGGGCGCGGGAGGGGGAGTTCGACCTGACCTGAAGGGTGTCCCACCCGCCCTGAAGGGTGTCCCACCTGATTTTCCGGACACGCGACCTTGAGAACCCTTCTGGAGCCGATGCCTGAGCGAGGCTGGCCCCAGAGGGGGAAGGTCCCCGTTACTCCGGAGGTGAGGAACCCATGAGCACCCTGCCGGTCATCGCGGCGGTCGACGGTTCGGACGACAGCCTGCGCGCCCTGGACTGGGCCCTCGACGCGGCCCGTGGACGCGGGGCGCCGTTGCGGGTCGTCCATGTGTGGCAGTACGCCGCCGCCTGGACACCGCCCGGCGTCCTGGTCGACGGACCGCCGGACCCGGACGAGGACGAGGTGCTCGACCAGGTCCGTACGTATCTCGAAGGACGTGCCGACCGGCCGGTCATGGAGTACCTCGGGCTGCAGGGCGCGCCGGGCGCCGTACTGCCCGAACTCGGTTCCACCGCACAGCTGTTGGTGCTCGGCTCCCGGGGCCGCGGCGGCTTCGCCAGCCTGCTGCTCGGCTCCAACGGCATGGCCGCCGCCCGCGACGCCGACTGCCCCGTCGTCGTGGTGCCCCGGCCCGGCCGCGAGGTCCACGGCGCGATTCCGGCTGAACCCGAACCCGGCCCCCGGGTGGTAGTCGGCCTGCACGTGGACAGCCCCGACGAGACCACCCTCGCCTTCGCCTTCGCCGAGGCCGCCCTGCGCGGAGCCCGCCTCCAGGTCGTCGCCGCCTACCCGTGGCCGCCGCAGTCCTGGGCGTCCCCCGGCGAACTCGTCCCGCCGGTCATCGACCAGGACGCCATCGAGAACGAGACCCGCACCCTCACCGAGGCCCTTCTCGCCCCGCACCGCGAACACCACCCGGACGTCCCCACCGAGCCGTACGTCGCCCCGGGCGACGCGGCCGGCCACCTCGTCGCGGCCTCCAAGGACGCCGACCTGGTCGTCGTGGGCCGCCATCGCCGCCGCCTGCTGTCCCCGGCCCGGCTGCTCGGCTCGGTCACCCAGGCGGTCCTGCTGCACGCGGCGAGTCCGGTCGCGGTGGTGCCGCCGACGGCGTTGGAGGAGTGAGATTCGTCCACGAGGGGTTGCCGCCGATGTCGGGGTGAAGTTGCTTGTCCTGTAAGTGAGTTACCGCTCACGGCCACAGCAACTGCTTGCGCCGGCCCTCGCCCTCACGGACGCACACGAGCCGCGTATGCCGTCGTTCCCTGTCGCCCTGCCAGAACTCCACCGACTCCGGCCGCACGGTGTGCGGGGTCCAGCCGGGGGCCGCGAGGTCCGGTTCGTCCTCAAGTCGCTCCGGTGACTCCTTGACGGCGGCGTCCCGTTCGGCGAGGTCCGCGAGGGGCTGCGACTGGCGGCCGAGGAGTGCCTCCGCGCGGGCGCCGGCGCCGCGCGCCAGGAAGTCCGCCGCGCTGTCCCCCTCGCCCGCCGCCACGACGGGACCGCGTACCCGGACCTGGCGGGCGAGCGGCGACCAGTAGAACGGCAGGGCGGCGAAAGGGCGTTGGACGAGATCGCGGGCCTTGGCGCTGCCGCCGTCCGACGCGAACCGCCGGCCGTCGGCCCCAACGCCCTTGAGGATCAAGGTCCGTGCCGTCGGGTTGCCATCGGCGCCGGCCGTCGAGACAGTCATCGCGCGCGGCTCGCGCATACCGGCCACCAGCGCCCCCAGCAGCCACTGCGTGAACAACCCGGCCGGGGTGTCCGGCGCCACCAAGGGGTCGAGGAACGGCAGTTGACCCGCGAAGACCCCCAGGTCAGGCAGCAGTTGCCGTAGATCGTCCATCGACGTTCTCCTCCAGAACTGATGGACGGTGGTCCGGAGAACCGGCCGGTACGCCTTCGTCGAGTACCGGGTCGCGCGACCCTCGGGAAGCGTACGCTGAGGTCCCTGTAGCTCACGGTGCGCGTTCGCTTCTTGCGCGGGCGCACGACCGTGGCAGGGGGTATGGCATGGGGCAGCGGAGTGCACGCAGCAGAAGGACACTCTTCGAACGGGAGAGTGAACTCGCCGCCGTGGACGAGGCGTTGGGCGAACTCACCGGTCTGCGCACGGACGGCGGCGAACCGGGCGACCGGCGGCGCGGTGCCCTGCTCGCCTTCGCGGGACGCGCCGGCATCGGCAAGACCACCCTCCTCACCGAAGCGCGCCGTCGCGCCGCCGCCCAGGGCTGCACCGTGCTGTCCGCGCGAGGCGGCGACCAGGAACAGCGCGTCGCCTTCCACGTCGCCCGACAACTGCTGCAGCCGCAGTTCGCCGGCTCGGCCGACGCAGATCTCCGTTCCTCACTGGGCAGTTGGTACGACATCGTCGGCCCCGCCCTCGGTCTGCGCGCGCCCACCGAAGGCTCCCCGCCCGACCAGCAGGGTCTGCGCGACGGGCTCGACTGGGTACTCACCCACCTCGCGGTGAAGCGTGCCCCGATGGTCCTCGTCCTCGACGACGCGCACTGGGCCGACCCAGAATCCCTGGGCTGGCTGGCCGCGTTCGCGCCCCGCGCCGAGCAACTCCCGCTGCTGGTCGTGGTCGCCTACCGGCCCGACGAACTCCCCGACCACGCCGAGTCGTTCAGGGGACTGCCCGGCAGGGCCGGCGGACGCCCCCTCGACCTCGAACCGCTCAGCGTCGCCGCCGTGGCCGACCTGGTGCGGGAGGCGCTGGGCGAGCACGCCGACGACGCGTTCTGCCACGAGTGCTGGGCCGTCACCGCCGGGAACCCCTTCGAGACCGTCGAGCTCACCGCCAAGATCCACGACCGGGGCCTGACCCCCACCGAGGCCGGGGCCGACCAACTGCGCGACCTCGCCGCCGCCGTCAAGGGCAGCGGCCTCACCACCCGCCTCGAACGCCTCGGCACCTCGACCGTCCGTTTCGCCTGGGCCTGCGCGGTCCTCGGCACCGAGACCCATCCGATGCTCGCCGCCGCCGTCGCCGGACTCGGCCACGAGGAGGCGGCCGACGCCCTCGACGCGCTGCGCGGCGCCCGCATCCTCACCGGCACGCTCACTGCCGCGGGCAGGCTCGAATTCGTGCACCCGCTCATCGCCACCGCCGTCTACCGGGCCATCCCCGCCGGCGTTCGCGTGGCCCTGCACGGCCAGGCCGCCTGGTGCGTCATCAACGAAGGTCAGGGACCCTCCGCCGCCGCCCGCCACCTCATGGAGACCCACCCCGACGGCGACAACTGGGTGGTCCAGCAACTGCGCGCGGCGGCCGGCGAGACCCTGCGCGCGGGCGCCCCCGACACGGCCCGCAGCTACCTCGCCCGCGCCCTGCGCGAACCCCCGCCCTTCGACGACCGGGCCGCCGTCCTGTACGAACTGGGCAGCGCCTCCCTGCTCACCGAACCGGCGACCACCGTCAACCATCTGAGGGCCGCCCTCGAAGAGCCGATCAGCGACGCGGGCCTGCGGCAGAACATCGTCTACCGCCTCTCCCAGGTCCTCGCCCACAGCGACCGCCTCGCCGAGGCCTCCGACACCCTCGCCCGCGAGATCCGCGTCACCGACGACGCCCGGGTCAAACTGCGCATGCTCTCCGAGCAGTTCATGTGGGACGCCTTCCGCGCCGACGAACCCGACCACCCCTCGCGCTCCCGCCGCCTCACCAAACTCGCCGACCGCCTCAAGGGCCGCGACCTCACCGAGCGGTACATCATCGGCCTGCGCACCTGGGACGCCGTACTCCGTGGTGAACCCGCACATGTGGCCCTGCACCATGCCGAGCGGGCACTGGACGGTGGCCTCGGCTGGGCGGAGGCCGACCGCGGCTTCGAGGTGCCGGTGCTGGTCGCCCTCACCTTCATGTACTGCGACCGACCGGGCCGCGCGGAGGAACTGTTCGCCACCGGCATCGCCGACTTCGAACAGCAGGGCTGGCGCGGCGCGCACCTGTCCTTCGGGTACACCTTCCTCGGCTACCTCCGTTACCGGCGCGGCCGGCTCGCCGAGGCCGAGGACTTCGCCCGCGCGGGACTGCGCCTCGCCGAACGAGTCGGGCCCGGCACCCCCGTCTACTGGTACGGCACCGGCATCCTCATCGAGGTCCTGCTGGCCCGCGGCCGGGTCGCGGAGGCCGTACACCTCGCCGAGGACCACGACTTCGCGGAGCCCTTCCCGGCCGCCGTCGTCTTCCCGGACGCCCAGACCGTGTACGGCGAACTGCTGCTGGCCCGCGGCCTCACCAAGGAGGCCGCCGCCGAACTGGCCTCCGCCGGCCGCCGTTTGGACCCGCGTGGCATCCGCAACCCCGCCTGGTGCCCCTGGCAGCTCCACCTCGCCCGCGCCGAACGCCACGACACCCCCGAGCGCGCCGTCGCCACCGCCCACGAAGCGGTCGCCCGCGCCCGGCAGTTCGGCACCCCGTCCGCCATCGGCCAGGCCCTGCGCATCGCCGCCGAGGTCTCCTCCGGCTCGGCCCGCGCCAAACTCCTGGAAGAGTCCGTCACCCACCTCGAACGCTCCCCGGCCGCCTACGAGTTGGCCTGCGCCCTCGTCGCCCTCGGCACCGAACTCCGCCGAGTCGGCAGGCCCAGGGAAGCCGGCGACCTCCTCTACCGAGGCCTCGACGCTGCCGTCCAGTGCGCCGCCGACGGCCTCGCGGACACGACCCGCGCCGAACTGGAGGCAGCGGGCCTACGTCCCCGCCGCCTCCACAGCACCGAAACAGACACCCTCACCTCCCAAGAACGCGCAGCCGCGACCCTGGCCGCCCACGGCAGCACGGACCACGAGATAGCCGTAGAACTCCACATGGACGAGCAGACGGCAGTACGCCTCCTCTCAGCGACCTACCGAAAACTGGGCACGGACCACACAGGCCTGGAAACGGCACTGATTCAACCTTCGGAAGGCCGAGTTCCCTAGGGGCGCGGGGAACTGCGCGCTCAGTCCCCATGCACCCGCACCCGACAACGCATCCGGAACCCACGTGACCTCGCGCACATCGCCGAACGGCACCGCGTACCATTGCGACATGTCGTTCCTCCGCCGCCGCAGCGCCACCCCCGCCGGCCCCGAATTCGATGTGCTGGCCATGGACCCGGGCGACTGGCCCGGCAACCTGGGCGCCGGTCTGCTGCCCGCTCCCGACGGCTCCTGCCAGGGTGTGTTCCTGCGGTACGACCTGTTCGGCGGCCGCGGCCCCGCGATGGTCATCGGCAATCTGCCGGAGGGCTCCCCGGCCCGTGACATCGCCGAGGACGAGATCCCCTTCGAGGTCGCCCAACTGCTCCTCGCGCTGGAGAACGACGAGGAGGTGACCGTCGTAGGCACCGAGGACATGCCGGTGATGCAGGGCGACAACCTGCTGATCGTGCGTCGCCTCAAGCTCTCCGAGAGCCGGATCTCCTGCGTCCAGTTCGACCGCAGCGACAACGTCCTGGTCACCATCGCCGCCTGGGACCGCCCCATCACGGACGACCTCTACGCCCTGCTGAAACCGCTCCCGGCGGAACTGTTCCAGCAGGGCTGAGGCACGGCTACCGGCCTGACCGCTCCACCGTCACGTCGGCGGCCCGCACGAACTCCACGCGGTGGCCGTACTGGATCTCGTAGTAGAGATCCTTTCCTACGACGACCTTGTGCGAGTCGGTGGTGAAGGTGACCGCGTAGTAGTACTCGCCGGGCACCTGGTCACCGACCACGTACTTCTGGCCCGTGAGCAGCTTGTACGGCAGCGGGGACACCGTCTGGACGGGCACTCCCGTCGGATAGGCCGAGGCCTCCGGGTAGGCGCGGCCGTACACCGGGACGCTGTCCACACCCTCCTTCGGCGTCACCACCAGGCCCGCCGCCTTCACGGCGGTGGGGTGTTTCTTCGGGTTCTTGAACCAGGCCTCCTGACCCAGGTACCAGATCGCCGTCCAGTCCCCGGAACGGTCGGCCACCGCGTACTGCTGCCCGGTGGACACCCGTGAGGAGAGGTCGTTGACGCCGGTCGTCGGGGTCGTCCCGAGGCCGATGTCCTTGATCAGGGGGTAGGTCTCGCCGGGCCCGGAGTACAGCCGGACCTCGCTCGACCCGTGCACCGCGCACGGCTGTCCGGCGGTGACGCAGCCCGTGTACACCGGCTGGTTGCCGGCGTAGTCGGGGCGGATCGTCACCAGGCCGCCGCTCTTCCTCGCGGTCTGCTTGACGGGGTGGCCCAGCAGGTCGAAGTAGTGCGCCCAGTCCCAGTACGGGCCCGGGTCCGTGTGCATTCCGGGGACCGTGGACGTGGTCGGGCCCGGCACGTTGTCGTGGCCGAGGATGTGCTGCCGGTCCAGCGGGATGCCGTACTTCTTGGTCAGGTACGACACCAGCCGCGCCGACGAGCGGTACATCGCCTCCGTGTACCAGGCGTCCGGCGCGGCGAGGAAGCCCTCGTGCTCGATGCCGATCGACTTGGCGTTGATGTACCAGTTGCCCGCGTGCCAGGCCACGTCCTTGGCCTTCACATGCTGGGCGATCAACCCATCGGTGGAGCGGATCGTGTAGTTCCACGACACATAGGTGGGGTCCTGGACCAGGTTCAGGACACCGTCCCACTGGCCTTCCGTGTCATGGATGACGATGTACTTGATGCTCTGCGACGCGGGCCGGTCGCCCAGGTCGTGGTTGCCGTAGTCGTTGTCCCCGAACTCGGAGTACGGCGCCGGGATCCACTCGCAGGACACCTTCTTGGGGCACTCCGTGCCGTCGGCGGAGACCGTGCGCAACCCTGCCTGCTTCAGCTGCGCGGTGTCGGGCGCGAGGTCCGGTCGGGCGGCCAGGGTGACCTGCTGCCCGGCGTCCGTGGTGCGCGCCTCGCCGGTGTGGATCACGTCGTAGACATCGTTGGCATACGAGGCCGCCGTCGCCGTGTCGTCCGCGCCGGAGAAGCGCGCGATCGCGCCGTACCAGTCGGCCGGGTCCTGGCTCAGCGACTCACCGAGGTTCTTCTGGGCGTCGGCCAGCAGTGCGGCACCGCCGGCCACGTTGGCGGTCTCGTCGGTACGCAGGTCGGTCGCCGGAAGGCCGGTCAGCTCGGCCGCCTTCGCCAACGTCTTGAGGCGGGCCGGGAGTTGGGACTCCGCCGGGATCTGCGTGGTGGGGTGCAGGGCCGGGCGGGCGCTGTCGCCGCGGGCGTCCTCGGTGCCCTCGCTCAGGTGCTCCGTCGCGGCGAGGGCGGTGCGGGCGTCCGTGAGGTGCATCGGGCCGTAGCCGCCGGTCACGCTCGGCGCTCCGCCGTGCGTGTCCCAGCGGGACTGGAGGTAGGAGACGGCCAGCAGAACCGTCTGCGGCACGTGGTACTGAGCGGACGCCGACGCGAACGCCCGCTGGAGGGTGGTGTCGGAGGAGTCGGTGGAGCTCTCCGAGGGGGCCGCGCCCAGCAGGGGCAGCAGCAGGGCGGCGGTGGCGAGCGCGCCGGCGGACCGGCGCGTGCGTCTGTGTCCGGGAGAGCGGGTGGGGTCGGTCGAGGATCCTCGCAATGCAGCCTCCTGGGACGGTGGGATTGTCATGAACCGTGCGGGGCCGGGCGTGCGTCAGTGGTACCGGCTGGCCGACGATCCGTCAATCATGCCCAGAGGATGGGATTTCCCATGTCAACAGGGGATGCGAGGAGTTTCGTGGCGGTGGTGTCCGGGCCTGCGGGGCGTCAGTGGAGTACACCAATGGGGGGAGGGCGGAGGGGCCCGGACAGACATATATAGGCCGGACACATAGAGGTCGGCCATATGCGGACACATGGAGGTAGGCCATATGTCGGCCGGACACACGACGGTCCGCGGTGCGCCGCTGCGGGGCGCACCGCGGACCGTCGTCCCCCTCAGCGAGTGCCGCACGCCGCAC